>JAVKSW010000052.1:0-10546 GCA_039583505.1 Bryobacteraceae bacterium
CGCTGCTCCGGTGCGGAGGCTTTCGAGGTCTTCCAGATCGCCGCGATGCACCTGGGCGCCGGCCGCAGTAAGTGACTCAGCGCCCGCATCGTTGCGGGCAAGGCCGATCACCCGATGGCCTGCACCGATGAGTTCCTGAACAACAGGAAAACCAATAAAGCCTGTGGCGCCTGTAACAAATACTTTCATGAATTACTCCTTCTAGTTGTTGTGATCTTGAACCATGAACACTTCCGGGCCTTATCAATGTCCGGAAGTTCGACCGATTGAGTCGAGCTGGGCAACTACGTCCGAGGGAAGTTGCAGCGCCGAAGCCTCTAGATTCTCGCGAAGGTGCTCAACGGAGGATGTGCCCGGAATCAGCAGGATGTTGGGCGAGCGCTGAAGAAGCCAGGCAAGCGCAACCTGCATGGGTGTGGCCTTGAGTCGCGCGGCGACGTCAGATAAGGCAGCCGACTGCAAGGGGCTGAAGCCGCCGAGTGGAAAGAATGGCACATAGGCGAGGCCGTCGCGGGCCAGATCGTCGATCAAGGCATCGTCGGTTCGTTGCACTAGGTTGTACATGTTCTGCACACAGACGATCGGACCGATCTGTCGCGCTTCCGCGATCTGCGTCGCCGTGACATTGCTCAGCCCGATATGGCGCACCAAACCTTGTTGCTGGAGTTCGGCCAGAACTGTCAGTGGGGCCTCGATCGATCCCTCAGCGGGCTCATGCGTGTTGAACATGCCGCGCAGGTTGACCACATCCAGCACATCCAGACCGAGATTGCGGAGATTGTCGTGAACCGCCGCAGTCAACTCTTCGCCTGAGTTGGCCGGAATCCATGATCCATCCTGACCCCGCCGGGCGCTGACCTTTGTAACGATCACCACATCATCGGGATAGGGGAACAGCGCCTTTCGTATGATCTGGTTCGTGACATGAGGACCATAAAAATCGGCGGTATCGATATGATTCACGCCATTTGCGACGGCCTCTCGCAGAACAGCGATCGCTCCCTCGATATCTCTGGGAGGTCCCCACACCAACTTGTCGCCATCCCGGCCCGCAAGTTGCATGGCGCCGTAACCCATCCTGTTGACCGCTATCGATGTGCCAGGCAGAGTGAAACTGCCCGCGAGATCGGTTTGTTCAATCATTGGTTTCTCGTTGCTACCATCATTTGATGAAGGATTCTTCGGGTTTGGGGCTCGCATATGTCGGCTGATGCGCTCGTTGCATTTGAACCAAGAAAGACGCCCATTCAAGCGAGGTCGACCGTCACGGTTGAGGCGATTTCCCAGGCGACTATTCAGGTTTTACTGAGCCATGGGGCAGAGCGATTGACGACAACACGGGTCGCCGAACGTGCCGGTGTCTCGGTAGGTACCCTGTATCAGTACTACCCCAATAAGCAGTCATTGCTATTTGCGGTGTTGGAACATCATATGAATAACGTAGCCGCAACGGTTGAGGCTGCTTGTGAGCGCGCGTGTCACAAGCCGCTAGCCGAAATGATTAAAGAAATGGTGGAGGCATTCGTGGACGCTAAGATGGAGCGCGCCGACATCTCGGTGGCGCTCTACCGGGTCTCGGCTGACGTGGGTGGGCCCACGTTGATCAAACGGATCAGCCAGCGGTCGCGGAAAGCCGTTGAGGCGATGCTTCAGACAGTGCCGGATGCCAAGTCGTCACCCGACAAATTCGCCATCGACATAATGCTTGCAGCGATGGCGGGGGCGATGCGTTCCCTGCTGGAGGCTGGACCAACCTCTTCCACGGTCCGCAAATCGCGAGAGCAACTCGTGCTCCTTTGTCAGTCCTATATGGCTGCCGCGACCGCCAGGCGCGGTTAGAGCACTCAACATGGTTGCTCCCGATTTTGGGCGAGCAACCCCCCTTGTGAACGCCTCTGAATCCGAATCCCCGCTTTCTGGACCGACCTTCTTAACAGCATCAATACATCGGCTACACGCCGATTACGCTTGTTGACAACGGTGTTGATAACGGTTGCAATGCGAGCTTCAGGCTGATAAGATTCACAAACCTCAATTTCGCACCGCGGAGGCCCCATGGCTGATAATCCTGTTCGCGTCACTGCTACCCGGCTGTTCACCGTCACGGGCTTGGTCCGTGAGACAGACGGCACTCCCATCGCCAACGTCACTGTTCAGGCATTCGATGAGGGCTTTCGTACTCAGACCGCACTCGGTGAGACCAAGACCAATGATTCAGGCGCATACACCATCTCGTACAACCCCGCGGTGCTTGTGAAAGATAACAAGCAGAGCGCCGATTTATTTGTTCAGGCGGTGGATGCGAAGAATGTGCAGATTGCACGATCGCAGGTGTTGTTTCATGCGCCGGATGACGCCGAAATCAATCTGACGCGTGGCAACCAGCCGTATCTCGGACCTTCGGAGGCTCTGCATGTCAAGAGCACGCTGGCGCCCATCCTTGGATCCGTTTCTCCCGCGTCGCTTACGGGCACGGACATCGCTTACCTGAAAGGGCAGACCGGCGTTTCGAGTAAACAGCTCCAGCTCTACGCCCAGGCGGCGCAGTCGTCAACTTCGACGCAACTCGCGCCCGAGGCCTTTTACGCCTTCTCGCGCACCGGCATGCCGACCAATCTGACGCAGCTGTATGCGTCCGATGCGGCCGTGCAGAAGCATGTGTTCGAGAGAGCTGCGGCTGCGAATCTCATCCCGCCGTCGCTGGCCGCGGCGAGCGGAACCATCGTGACGGGATTGCGGCAGCAGGCAATCTCGTCGACTCTGCAGCCGAATGCGTTCCGGATGGGCACGTCCTTGCTGAACGCCGTTGGAAAGCCGGACCTCGCGAGCACCGTTCTCGGAACGTATCTCGACAATAAACAATCGCCGCAGAATTTCTGGACGGCGCTGGCGAAGCAGACAGGCTTTGATGCGGCCACCCTGGCGCGCACAAAGCTGGCGGTGCAGTTCGGCACTCTGACGCAGTATCATCCGCCACTTATCGCCGAGTTGCTGGCCCGCGAGCAAGCGGGCAGCATTCATGGACTGAGTGATCTGGCCCGCTTGACCACGTCTGAGTGGGTGCAGATCTTCAATCAGAAGACGGCTGCGGGTGCGCAGATCGGGATTCCGCCCGGCGTACCGGGAGCAACCGCGGCAGAGCAGGCGCAAAATTACGCCGAAGTGCTAACGCGCCGGCTGGAAGTGGCATTCCCGACAGTTGCGCTGTCGGGGAAGGCGGGCGCGAGCACAATGCCGGGCGGCAAAGATCTCGCGGCGTTTCTGGACGCGAACCCGGCCTTCGACATCGCGAAGACGAACGCGGTGGAATATCTGAAGGGCAAACAGGTTCCGCAGACAGTTGCGACGAACCTGCCCGCAGTGCAGCGTTTGTTCAAAGTGGCGCCGCGCTTTGAGCACATTCAATCGCTGTTTTCGGCCGGCTACACTTCGGCGCGATCCATCACGCAGACACCGCTCACCCTCTTCGTGACCCAGATGGGAACGGCGTTGGGAGGAACAGAGGAAGCAGAGGCGGTGTATGCGCGCTCGCAGGTGTTCTTCAACTCGGCGGTTTCGCTGTTTGGACAGTACGCTTCGACTTTGAGCTTTGGAACGCCGCGGACGATGCCGGTGATTTCGGACACGGACCAGAAGCAGATTCCGAACTGGACGAGTCTGTTCGGTGCAGCCGATTATTGCGCGTGCGAAGATTGCCGCTCGATTCTTTCGCCGGCAGCTTACCTGGTCGACTTACTGAACACGTTTCTGAATGCATTCGTGAGCGATGGCACGGACTCGGGAGCGGCGTTGCTACTGAAGAGGCGGCCCGATATCGGGACGCTGCAACTAAGCTGCCCGAACACGAACACGACCCTGCCGTATATCGATCTGGTGAATGAGCTGTTGGAAGACGCGGTGAATCCGGGAGGAGCGGTTCCGCACGACAGCACGGATGGGACCGCCGCCGATCTCGCGGCAATGCCGGAGTACATCAACTACGGCGCGTACACGGCACTCAGCAAAGAAGTGTTTCCGTGGAACCTGCCGTTCGATTTGGCAGTCGCCCAAGCACGCGCCTATCTGGCGAACGTGCCCGTGCAGCGCTATCAGCTGATGGAGACGTTCGCCGGCAACGCCTCGGCTCCGGATCCGACCGACGGGACGCTTACCGCGGGGGACGCAATCTCGGCTGAATATCTGGGCGTCACACCCCTCGGATGGCGCATTCTGACGGGCGCCAGCGGGCATAACGACTGGGAGTTATGGGGCGCTTCGCAAACGGATTGGAACACACTGTGGACGGTGGCGTCGCCGGGCCCGAGTCTGGAGATGTTTCTGGCCCAGACTGGGCTGCAGTTCCAGGATCTGGTGGATCTGTTGACGACGGCCTTTGCGCAGTCACTGGCAAGCGCCAAAACGCCTGTCGTCATTGATTGGAACGAGGGCGCCACGGAATCGTGCGACTTGACGCAGGCGACCATCAACAACCTGTCGGCGGCGGCGCTCGAACAAATGGTGCGGTTCTTGCGCGTGCGGCTGGCGCTGGGATGTTCGGTGCTGGACTTGGACAAGATCGTTTCCGCGCTCCAAGCATCGGCGTTCAGCCCACAATCTCTGGCCGCATTGACGGCAGCGGCGCGGCTGCAGGGCCGGTTCAATCTGCCGTGGTCAGAGCTGGGTTCGTGGTGGGGGCAAATCCCGGCGACTCCGGATGCGGCCGGCGGAACCTCTCTGTATGAGCGGCTGTTCTTGAATCCCGCAATTACGAATCCGCTGGACAAGGTGTTCGGGTTAAACGCCTCGGGCACCGAACTTGCGGACACGTCACACTTCCTCGAAGACGCCGCGCATCAGACAACGTTGTTGGGCGGACTCGGGATTGCGGCTGCGGATCTGACGCTGCTTTTGACCACGCTGCCGCTAGCGAGCAGCGGAGGGCAGCACACGCTGAACATGGCGAACCTATCGGAACTGTTTCGAGCCGTTTCGATGGCGCGGGCGCTGGGGCTTTCCACTTCGGACTTTGTCACGCTCGCGGCGGTGCTGAATTTAAATCTGAATCCAAACTCGGGCGGATCTCCCGCGCGAGCGCCGTTTGACCGGACGCGAGTTGGGGATGCGCTTTGGGTGGCAGATCAGGCCGCCGGGCTTCCGTCTTCGGGCTTCACGCTGGCGGAATTGAATTATCTGCTGCTCGACCAGAATGCTGCGACATCGAAGCAGGCTCCTGGGAATGCGGATATGGCGCAGCAGCTTACCTCGCTCGCCACAAGTCTGCAGCCGATTCTGGCCCAGACCGGAGGAGCGAACCCGGGGTGGAGCACGCTCGGCGGAGCGGCCGTGGAGCAGCAGCTTGCGACGTGGCTTTCCATGTCCAGCACGGCCTTAAACGCGTGGCTGCAGCCGTCTCCGGGGCCCGCGCCGGTACCGGCGGGATTCACAAAGCCATTTATCGACGTGCTGCTGGATCCGGCGTTCGTGGGAGCAGCTTTGCCCGTAACAACAACTGAGGTGCAGAGCGCGCTCGCCACAAGCGCCACCCCGGCGACCCCGCTCTATTATCAAGCGCGAGCGCTCATCAAGCTGAAGAAGTTTGCGGTCCTCGCCACCCGTCTTTCACTACAAACAGTTGAGCTGAGCTGGCTGCTGTCGAACGCGGCTGGGTTCGGTTTACTGGACCTGAATGTGCTGCCGGCGAATGGCGCGGGCGGAGGGACGCCCCTGTACGACGCGTTCTATGCGCTGGTGACTGCGTCCCAATTGCGGACGCAGCTTGCACCGGCGCAGCCATTCTTCAATCTACTGGCTCCGAACCCGGCTCCGCCCGAAGCAACGTATCTACAGAATCTGAGCGCGTTGACTTCCTGGAAGCTGACCGACTTGCAGGCGCTGGCGGACCCAGCCGCTTTGGGTTTCACGTATCCGGCGGACTTCCAGAAGTTCGCGACACTCAAGCGGCTGCAAGCATGTTTCGCGATGCTAACCAAGCTCGGCGCATCCGCAACCCAGGTACTCCCCTGGACGCACGCACTCATTACCTTCGACCAGGCAAACGCCATTGCGAACCTGGTGAAGCTGCAATACAGCGTCGCCCAGTGGCCCGCTGCGGGTAAGTCGTTGCGCGATCCACTGCGGCAGCAGCAGCGTGACGCGCTCGTTTCGTACCTGGTGTTCCACTCGCAGACGCTGTTCAGTCAGCAGTTCAGGTCGCCTGACGACTTATTCGGCTATTTTCTGATCGACACCCAGATGGCGTCGTGCATGTTGACGTCGCGGATCATCCAAACGACGCAATCGGTGCAGACCTATATCAGCCGCTGCCTCCTGAATCTTGAGCCCGGCGTTACGGTTTCGGCTCCGGCGTCGCAGTACTGGACGTGGATGAAGCAGTACCGGCTGTGGCAGGCGAACCGCGAGGTATTTCTGTATCCGGAGAACTGGCTCGATCCGACCTTGCGTGACGATCAGACGGATTTCTTCAAGACGCTGACCCAGGCGCTGCATCAAGGACAGATGACGGAGACATCCGTCGAGAACGCGTACCTGAACTATTTGACAAGTCTTGACGGCGTGGGACGCCTCCAGGTATGCGGCATGTATCACCAGATCGACACCGCCGATGGCATCGACGTGGTGCATGTGTTTGCGAGAACAGAAGGATCGCCGGCCGTTTACTACTACCGAACGTTTGTCAATCAATCTTCGTGGACGCAGTGGGAGAAAGTTGACTTAGATGTCCCGGGCACGGACGTGATTCCTGTGATTTACAACCGGCGCCTGTACTTGGTTTGGCCGGTAATGAAAGTCATTTCGGTGTCGCCGTCATCCGTGAATGCGCCGTCGCCGGGGCAGTCGGCATTTCCGTTGACGCCGCCGGATCAGTGGGTGCAAATTCAGATTGCCTGGAGCCAGTACACGCAGCAGAAATGGAGCGCGAAGAAGACCTCGCCGGTTCCGGGGCTGCTGGTCCCATTTGGGATCACAACTCCCGGGACGCAACTGGTACCTCTGGAGAACGAAGCCTCGTTCTCCCTGCCGAATGCGCTGCAAGCGGATGGCAGCGTGGATCCGTCGTACTTCGCGTTCAAGGCGATTCCACCGGCGGCTGACAACGCATCGGATGAGCTTCACATAGAATGCTACGCGCAATCGAACTACATCGCCATCTCGATACCCGGCATTGACGCTTTCGGAGCGCAGATTGGCGGAGAGACGGTTTATGGATGGTTTCCTGAGGGGCCCTGGATTGCGCGATTCACGATTTCGGGATGTCACGACAACGTGAGTCTAACCGTCGATCAATCCACGGCAACGCTGCCCATCCTGCCGCCGCCGGGGATGGAAGTTTATGGCATGCAGTTTTTGCAGCCACCCCAGACCGGCCAAGTATTCGTGGGCTCCGCGATTGATTTGCCGACGGGAAATGTCGATCCCTCCGACACCACGCTCGATCAGGTGGCGAACCAGGTTACGGACGTGACCGTGCTGGGATGGACTCCGAATGTCGCAAGTGAGTTGTTGTATCCGCACCAGTATCTGCAGTTCTCGTCGCAGGATGTGTTTTTCGAGCAGGACGTGCAACGCAGCTTTTTCGTTGTTCCGCGGGTGAACCAGTTCATCTGGTACTGGGCTGCGGACCAGCCTTCGTTCGGGAGCTTGCAAGCGACAGTGAACTTTTATGGTTCGACATTCCTGCCCGTCGCCAACGCACCCGTCATCGCGAAGCGACTAGCGGAGGCAGACGTTTCGAAGGTAACGACCCAGGTGAACAACGCGATTACGGTGACTTCTGGCGGGATCTTGAACTGGGGCGGAGAATGGACACCGATAACGCCCATCACTTTCCAGTACACTACCTTCACGTATTCGGAGTTCTTCCATCCGTACGTTTGCAGTTTCATCCGCGCCGTAAAACAGAACGGAATTGACGGGCTATTGAAATGGCCTCACCCGGCGAGCGCAACGGCGACGTGGCCGACCCCGCCGGTTCCGACGCCGCTACAATTGCAGTCGCTCGATTATTTCCAATCGAGTTACGATCCGCAGGACGTGAACACCCCGTACCCGCTGGACGAGGTGGATTTCAGCTACTCGGGAACGTATTCACAGTACAACTGGGAGCTGTTTTTCCATGCCCCGATGTACATCGCGCATCAGCTGAGTCAAGATCAACAGTTCGAACAGGCGCAGAACTGGTTCCACTACATCTTTGACCCGACGGATTTGTATCCCGTCCCGCCGCCCAACTCAACCACCAATTTTCCGTTCGGTTACTGGAAGCTAAAGCCGTTCTATGAACAGACCTCGCAGACGACGATCGAGCAGATCCTGTCACTGATCGATTCCTCGGCGCCAGGAAGCAGCGCCGCGATCCAGAATTTCCAGCAGCAAGTGGCGGCGTCGATTGCAACGCCGTTCAATCCGTTCGCGATTGCCCGCCTCCGCACGACTGCCTTCCAGAGAGCGGCCGTCATGCAGTATCTCGACAACCTCATCGCGTGGGCGGACAACTTGTTCACGCAAAACACGCGGGAGTCGATCAACGAAGCGACGCAGCTCTACATTCTGGTGGAGCAGTTGCTCGGGCCGCGGCCGGAGCAGGTTCAGCGGGCAGATGCGGCTCCGATGTCGTACAACCAGATCGCGCCGCTGTTGGCGGCGGGAGATTTATCCGACCCGCTCGTGCAGATTGAGAACGCGATGCCCGTGTCCCAGGGCCAGCTTGTCCCTTCGGTACCACTGCCGTATGCGCCGAGCCCGCTCGCTTCCGCGCTTTATTTCTGCATACCGCCGAACCCGCAGTTGCTTTCCTATTGGGACACGGTTGCGGACAGGCTCTACAAGATCCGGCATTGTCAAAACATTTCGGGGCAGTTCCAGCAGCTTCCGTTACTCGCTCCGCCAATATCTCCGGGGCTACTCGTGCAGGCTGCCGCGGCAGGCGTGGATTTATCTACCATCCTTCAATCGCTGACGGCTCCGCCCCCGCTCTATCACTTCCCATACCTGTACAAGCAGGCCGTGGATTTCACAAAGCAGGTGGAGACGCTGGGAAGCATGCTGCTGACTGGGCTGGAAAAAAGCGATGCCGAGAACCTGGCCAACATCCGAGCGACGCAGGAAGTGGCGCTTCTGACGCAGATGCGTCAGGAACTGACCCAAGCGCTGCAGCTCGCGCAGACGGAGCAGTCGGACCTGCAACTGCGCATCCGGCGCGTGCAGGACAAGCTGGCGTGGTATCAATCGCAGCCGTTTATGTACTCGTCGGAATCAGTTGGGATGGACCTCAAGGCGGTCGCGCTGATCTCCGATCTGTTGAGCACTGCGCTGCACGGGGCGGCGGGTGGATCGCATCTGATTCCCGAAATCGATGCCGGTCTTACCGGCGTCGGTGGGAGCGCCACGGTAAAGGTTAAGTTCGGCGGCAGCAACGTGGGCAGCTCGCTGAAAGCTTTCGGTACCGCTGCGCAGTTTTTGGCGGTGTGGGCCAAAGACAGCGCGGACATGGCGATGAACCGAGGCAAGTTCCAGGAGCGGCAGGCGAAATTTCAACTCGAGATTCAACAAGCGCAGGACGAATTGAACGAACTAAATTCGACAGCTACTGCTATCGCGGCCATCAAGACAAGCCATCGCGCAGAGCCGGCTCGACGATCACGACCTGAAGACTCAAAACGCTCAAAACATTGCAAACTTCCTCGAGAGCAAGTTTACGAACCAGCAGCTTTATGACTGGATGGCGGGACAGATCTCGACGGTCTATTTCCAGAGTTATCAGCTTGCGTATCAGATGGCGAAGCGGGCGGAAGCGGCTTACAACCTGGATCTCGGCAATTACGATGCGGCGACGATAAGCTTCATCCAACCGAGTTACTGGGACAACCTGCACCAGGGACTCCTATCCGGAGCTCAACTGCTCTATGACTTGCAGCGCGTGGAGGCGTCGTTCTCGGATAACAACCGGAAAGAGTATGAAGTCAGCCGAGCGATTTCACTCAACAGCCTGGACGCAACGCTGGTGCCGGGGCTGCCGGGGACCATTCACTTTTCATTGTCCGAATCGTTCTTCGATTCGGACTACCCGGGGCACTATATGCGGCGGATCAAATACGCGGGCTTGATCTTCAAATTCCCGAGTTCGGCGACGCGGCCCGCCAACATCAACTGCACACTTACGCTTACCGCCAGCCAGATCAGAACGAGCGCAGACCGTACCAAACCTTTGCACACGGTTCCGATTTCGCGCGAGCCGTCCATCGTGACGAGTTCAGGCGGAACATCGACGAGTGCCGATAACGGAATGTTCGAGACGACCGTTCACTACATAATTACCGACGACCGCTATCTGGCGTTCGAGATGCAGGGGGCGATCAGCTCCTGGCAGATCGACCTGACCGCAGCCGCCAATCCAGGCCTTCCGGCGCTTTCCGATATCGTGTTGCAGTTAGAGTACACAGCACGATCATAGGAGAAGGCGATCGATATACGTTCCAGAAGGCCGCGCAACCGCCCGCTACTTCGGGCAAAAGTGTGTGATTACGCCCGGATCTATTGGAATCAGCGG
>JAVKSW010000053.1:0-10521 GCA_039583505.1 Bryobacteraceae bacterium
CCTGGACGGGATTCTGCGGGCAAACAGTGCCATCTAACGTCCAGAACGTGTTTGAGATCGTAAGAGATGCTCGGAAGCGAGCGTGCGACTTCATCGTTCAAAAGGTATCGGCAGGCGAGCCGTTCGCCGGTTTTGAGGTGGACGATGTAGCCCGCGGCTACATTGGACAGCGCGGATATGACGAGTTTTTCTTCCATCGCACCGGGCACAGCATCGGAACCGAGGTCCACGGAACGGGCGCGAATATGGACAATTTGGAGTCGCACGATGAACGGCGGGTGATTGCAGGCACTTGTTTCTCCATTGAGCCAGGCATCTATCTTCCGAAGTTCGGTATCCGCTCGGAAGTGAACGTTTATGTAGGTGACAGGTTTGCTAAAGTCACCGGTGAAGAGCAAGAGCAACTCGTGCGCGTCTAGCCGCGAAATCGGCCGGGAGACCTCGACTGGGGCGCTTCAATGTCTTTAAGCAGAGTCACTTGGAGCAGCATGAGCCGGATCAATAATTTTGATTGGATGTATTGCCCTCCCGCGTTCTACCTTCGAGTATGGCGACTGCAAGTATCTTGGAACCTCCTACCTCTCAAATAGCGCTGCTACATCGCGTCAGCAACATCGTCAGTTCTGAGCTCTCGCTCGACGAAATGCTCGGGGAGATCGTTGGTTTGACCGCTCAAGTAACTGAATGCGACGCATGCCTGGTGTATCTGATTGAGCGCGAAACGAACGAGATTGTTCTGCGCGCGTCGCAGGTTCCACATCAAAGCGACCTCGGCAACATCCGCCTGCGGGCGGGCGAAGGCGTGACCGGTTGGGTCGTCGAACACCATTCGGTTGTCGCTCTTCCCGAAAATGCGGCCGCTGATCGCCGTTTTAAACGTTTTCAGGCGCTGGTCGAAGACACATATGAAGCCTTTCTGTCCGTCCCGTTAGTAAGCGGCGGCGACGTAATCGGCGTTATTAACGTGCACCACCGCGAGCCGCACTACCACAGCGCTGATGAGATTTCGCTGCTCACGTTCATTGGCGAGCAAATGGGTGGTGCTATCACCAAGTCTTATTTGGCAGAGGAAAACGTGCGCCTGCTGGAAGAGACAGCCGAGATGCGCCGTCAGCTCGAGACGCGAAAGATTGTGGAGCGCGCGAAAGGCATCCTGCAACACCGCCACAACTTAACGGAAGAAGAGGCCTATCTTCGCCTGCGAAACGAGAGTCGACGCTTGCGTCGTCCCATGCGCGAACTGTCGGAGGCTATCATCCTCGCCGAGGATCTTAGCCGAAAGAGTGAAACGCCGCAGTAAACCCACGGTGCTGGGCCGATACAATCGTATTTGACCTCGGATTTCAAGCCCATTTTCCGGAATCCGCACCTGCTTACCCTCGCAGGCAATTTCTGGTCGCGAAGAATCGACGCGCAGCGATTCCCAGCCCGGCGTAAGGAGTATCGGGTCGATGATCGGACGACGATCATTGCCTTCGAGCATCAGCCGGACCAACGCGCGCGGGGCCAAATCGTGTTTGTTCACGGTCTGGAGGGATGCGCCGATGCCGGCTATATCACCAGTTTTTCGCAATATGCGCTGGAACGCGGCTTCGGAGTGCATCGAGTTAACCTTCGCACTTGTGGAGGAACCGAAGAGCTTTGCGAAACCATGTATCACTCGGGGCTGACAAGCGATACCCGCGAGATCTTAATTCGCATTCACAAACGCCATAGACAGCCGGTTTTTCTGGCGGGTTTCTCGCTCGGCGGGAACGTTGCCCTTAAGCTTGCGGGCGAGCTCGGCGAAACGGAACTGCTCGCGGGCATTTGCGCAGTTTCGACCCCTGTCGACCTCGCGGCTTGTGCGCGTGCAATGAGCAACCGTGCCAATTTCCTCTACAGGCGACGTTTTCTGGACCGTTTACGCAGCCGTGTGCGGCGTAAGAGTAGATTAGCTCCTCATCTTTACAGTCCTGCGGGTCTCGATAAGGTGAAATCGATTTGGGAGTTCGATGAGCGGTTCACCGCGCCTCTGTTCGGCTTTGGAACAGCTGCGAATTACTATGCCACACAATCCGCCATGAACTTTCTCAGTCGCATTCGTGTACCGGCGCTCGTCATTTGCGCCAAGGACGACCCCATAGTGCCGTTTGAAATTTACAATCATCCTGCGTTCCGGTCAAACCCGGCTCTCACGGTACTGGCCACCGAACACGGCGGCCATCTCGGTTTTATCTCGCGTCACAACCCCAGGTTTTGGCTTGATAAGACCGCGCTTGACTGGATCGAAACACTGCTGGCCACACACTCGCATGTCGGAACAAACGCCAAGCAGTTCACGTCTGCTTAGAAGGGTCTGTGTCCCATACGCCTAAGTTCCGCCTGAGTGCCTCATTTTGGGAGGCGGCTCGCATAGCCATCGATTCTCTGAACAAAAACAAACTGCGCAGTTTTCTGACACTGCTCGGGATCATCTTGGCCACCACGACGCTGATCTCAGTCACGGCATTGATTCATGGTATGAATCTTTACATCGCCGACAAGGTCTCTAATATGGGTGCCGACGGATTTCAGATTGTTCGCATGGCTTTTGTTGGATTTGATCCAAAGAAGTTGATGCTCATGTCTAAGCGCAACCCGCAGATCAGGCGCGAAGAGTACGAATTTATAAAGAGCAATGCCACTCTGCTGAAGGGCATAGGGATCCTTACGTCCACGCAAGGCCGAGTCACGTTCGCGGGCGGCTCGGACGAAGATATAAACATAAACGGGATCACTAGCAACATCCCGGATCTGAACAATATTCAAGTGGATGTCGGTCGGGAGATCACGGAGAACGAAGAGCGACGGCATGCCAGCGTCGCGTTCATAGGCAGCGACATAAGGAACCGGTTCTTCGCGGATCGTGACCCCATAGGTAAGACGATTGAAGTGGATGGGCTTCCCGTTGAGGTGATCGGTGTCGCGAACAGCTTGGGCAGTGTCTTTGGACACTCGCAAGATAACTTCGTGATGATCCCGATTGAGAGCTATTTCAAACGGTACGGCGTGCAAAAAGGGATGAACCTGGTTGCTAAAGCGAGTGACCAGAAGCATTTACTACAAGCGGAGGACGAGAGCCGGATGTTGCTGAGAGCGTTCCGGCACCTCCGGCCTGATCAGGACGACAATTTTTCTATCGTCTCCTCGGATTCCTTCATTAGCCTATGGCAGCGTTTGACTGCGGCGATAGCGGCAACCGCCATCGGCGTTGTTTCGGTGTTTATGATCGTGGGCGGCATTGTCATCATGAACATCATGCTTGCGGCGGTAACGGAGCGTACACATGAGATTGGAATACGCAAATCGCTCGGCGCACGCAGAGCGGACATTCTAAATCAATTCCTTGTGGAGGCCGCGACGCTTGCTGCGACGGGCGGCCTCATTGGTGTTTTTATTGCCTGGATTGTCGCCGTCATTGTTCGAAACACTGCTTCGGTACCCATGGCTTTGCCAGTCACTTCTATCATCATCGGTGTTGGCCTCTCGGCAGTTGTCGGGTTGTTTTTTGGAATTTACCCTGCTCGTCAAGCCTCGAAACTTGACCCCATCGAAGCGTTACGATCGGAACAGTAGCTTGAACTGGCTTGCGTTAATCAATGCGGCTTCGCTGGCGGTACAGACGATTCGCGCCCACAAAATGCGAGCCGTTTTAACCGTCCTCGGAGTCGTCATGGGGACCGGCACGATCATTGGAGTCGGTGCCATTCTTACCGGTTTTGATAAAGCGATAGAACTCGCGATCAACGGCCTCGGACCGAACTCCATACTCATTTTCAAATTTCCATTCGCGTTCCGAACCTCGGCCTTAACCGGAGAGGAGCGTACGCGGAAGCCGTTAACCTACGAGAACGCAGTCGATATACGTCAGCGCTGCGATACATGCGAGAGAGCTTCTCCCGTGCTGCCAAACTTCGGCGCGGCGGTGGATGCCCGCCATCTCGGCAACGTGATGTACGGTGTGAACCTTTCCGGTGTGCAAGAGGACTATGCGGCCGGAGGGCAGGTGGAGATTCACCTCGGCCGTTTCTTCACCGAGGATGAGGACCGGCGGCGTGCTCCGATTGCGGTCATCGGAGCGGATCTCGAGAAGGGCCTTTTCGCGAATGAAGATCCCATAGGAAAGACCATCAGGGTAGGCGGGCAGACGGTTGAGGTCATCGGAACGATGAATCCACCTGCTTCTCTCGTATTCGGGCAGCAGGACAATCGAGTTCTTGTGCCGTATTTCACGATGAAGAAGATGTTTCCCGCAAGGAAAGAAAACTTCATCGTAGTCACTGCCAAGCAAGGAAAGCTGCGCGAAGCCGAAGACCAGGTTCGAGTTATTCTTCGCATAGACCGGCACGTTCCGTATTTGAAGCCCGACAACTTCGCGATGTCCACAGCCGAACAAATGGTAAGCGATTTCCGCCAAATCACCTCCATGGTCGCGATCGTGATGGTTGTGCTCAGCTCGATCGGGTTGCTGGTCGGAGGCATCGGCGTGATGAACATTATGCTTGTCTCGGTGACGGAGCGTACCAAAGAAATCGGGGTGCGGAAAGCGATCGGCGCGAGAAGATCGGATATCATCCTACAATTCCTGCTCGAAGCAGTCGTGCTAACCGGGCTGGGTGGGCTTGCCGGCATTGTGTTCGGATGGATCATTGCCATCATCAGCCGCCTCATCTTTCCGACCCTGCCCACCACGGTGCCTCTCTGGGCCGCGGTATTGGGCATTCTCGTCTCCGCGGCCACTGGATTGTTCTTTGGCATTTGGCCAGCCAGCAAAGCAGCGCGGCTTGATCCGGTGGAAGCGCTGAGATACGAGTGATAACTTTCTGGCTTGTGCGGGATCGTCGCCGATAGCTCCCGCTACACTGAGGCGAGAGCCGCGTCAAATGAAGTGGAAGATCGCCGCAATCGCATCGAGCTGTGCCTTCCTGGCTCTGCTGATTGCACTCTTCGCATACGTTTACCTCAGAAACACCTTCGGTCTTCGTCGGTTGGATTCGCAAACTGTTGTTCTCCGAGTGAAACAACTTGATGAACTCGTCACCGTCAAATACACAATACAGCGGGTTGTGGGTCTTCGGGAACCGAAGGTGCCATTTGGGGAAGAATCGATTCTGCTAATGGTTCAGGGAGACGCGCGCGCCGGCGTCGATCTTTCAACGATCACGTCCGGTGATGTCCGCTACGAGGGCAGGCGCTCGGTTGTGCTGACCCTGCCTCGAGCGAAATTGTTGAGCGCTTTTCTGGATGAGAAACAGACCAAAGTTTGGGACCGGCAGATTACCTGGTGGACTCCGTGGGTGCCCTATGATCCGGATCTCGAGCACAAGGCGCGGCTCCAGGCGGTTGAGGATCTTCGCGCTGCCGCCTTAAACACGGGAATTCTCGATCAAGCTCAGAGAAACGCCGAAACTGCAATCCGCGATTTCTTGAGTGCATTCGATGTGAAAGCGAGCTTTAAGACGCGCGCGATTGACTAGCGACATCTCGCCGCTTCGCCCCTGCATTTTGATACGCCTCGTCGAGTACTTCCACGACGTGCGCGATCCTTTGTCCTCGGCCGTATAGACGAGCCCCTGCCGCCAGCTGAAGCATGCACCCGGGATTCGCGGTTACGATCAGCGCTGCTCCGACGGTCGCAACGTATTCCATTTTGTGTTGCAGGATCTGCATCGCCATTTCGTTTTGAACGACATTATAAACACCAGCACTGCCGCAGCACAGGTCAGCCATAGGCATCTCGCGGTACGTGAGACCGGGAATCGCTTTCAGCAGCTTTCGCGGCGCTTCCCTGATCTTCTGCCCATGCGCCAAGTGACAGGAATCCTGGTACGTGGCGATCGCATCCACGCGACCCATATCGGGATTTAGCTCGATGGAAGCAAGAAACTCCGTCACGTCCTTCATTCGATGCTTGAACTCAATCGCCTTGGTCTGGTACGCTACGTCGTCCGCCAGCAGCTCGTCATATTCCTTCAATGTCGATCCGCAACCCGCCGCGTTCGTGATAACCGCGTCAAACTCGCTGGCGGCCACGGCATCAATGTTGGTTCTCGCCAGAGCACGAGCCTGCGTTCTTAGGCCTGAATGCAGATGCAACGCTCCGCAGCAGTTTTGTCCACCCGGAATTACAACCTCGCATCCGTTGTTCTGTAAAACGCGAACCGTCGCCTCATTTAGACGCGCAAAACCAACATTGGCAATGCAGCCCGCCAGAAAGGCCACCCGATACCGCCGCTCACCAATAGCCGGGAAGGTCCTGCCGATCTTCGAATAGAAGAACGGGATCTCGGCAACCGGTGAAAGCGCGTCCAGCGCGGCAGTATTCCCGAACAACTTCAGTACTCCTGTTGCCCGTGCGAGCCGCTGCAATCCGGAAACTTGATACGCATACAGGCCGGCTCCTGCGACCTGCAGCGCAGTCGGCGACGGAAGCAGTTTCTCGAAAACGAGTCGCTTGAGAGCACGTTTCCAGAAGGAGATCTTTCTATCCGTTTCGATTTGAGCCCGGGCGGCTTCAATCATCCGGCCGTAGGGGACACCGGACGGGCACGCGGTCTCACATCCGCGACACGCGAGGCAAAGGTCCATGTGCTGGACGTATGAGGGCGTCATAGGCGCGCCATTTGCCACTTGATTCATCTGATAGATTCGACCCCGCGGGGAATCCATCTCCACCCCGAGCTCACGGTATGTCGGACACGCGTTCAGGCAAAGGCCACAATGGACACACCTGTCGAGGTCGGTTTGGATCGGACCTTCCTTCGGCGTCGAAGCGATTTCCAGAAGGCTAGATTCGGCCATACAAGCGTGAGCGATTCAGAAGGTTTTGCGGGTCGAACATCTGCTTTACCTTTCTCATGATGGCAAAGGTACCGGTCCATCGATCTGGCGATGCTTCTAGCCAAAGCTCCTTAGATGTCCGCAATTCGTCAGGAGCGAACTCAACCACTGCACCCCACCCGCGCTCCCTTGCTGCATTCCATATAGCCGGGACGCCCTGCCACGACGACATATACACATAGGTAACTCCGGACCCGGCGCGCGCTATAGACGGCCCTGAGACGAGTCTGAGTAACCGACCTAGCTCACTCAGTTTCGCCGAGATCCGAAGCACAATTCCACCCCGTTGCCGATTGAGAAACTCGGGTGTGAATTCGCGTATGCTGTGCCAGAAATCTGTTTCCTCCCGATCGACGAGTTGTTCACAGTTGGGAAGCGCGCTCGCGTAACGATTGAGTACCGCGCGGCTGCCCCCGGCACGTACAGCTAGCACGTATCCTCGGGCGCCGAGCCGCGCCGCCGCCGCCGGAGTGATTAGATCAATCGCCATAGGCTGAAGAACACTTTTCAAAATCTCATTACGCTTTTCGATAGCCGATTCGAGATCTGCAAATGTGAAAAGAAATGTTCGAGTTTGCTGGGGAAGCGAATGAACGCGGAGATTAACGCTGGTGATTACCGCGAGCGTACCGAAACTGCCGATCATAAGCTTTCCCATGTCAAGCCCGGCGACGTTCTTAACCACCATCCCGCCTGTCTTCACTAACTTTCCTTCAACAGTCGCAAACGTCATTCCGATAACGAGATCGCGCGCGGTTCCGTAGGCTCGCCGCATGGGTCCGCTCGAGTTCGATGCGATCACACCCCCAATCGTCGCTTGGGTGGAAAACGGCGGATCCAGAGCAATCATCTGCCTATGGTCACGGAGCAGCGCCTGCAAATCCTTCAGCAGCATGCCCGCTCCGACGCTGATGGTCAAGTCATCCCTCTCATATTGCAGAACGCTTCGAATGCCTGCGGTTGAGATCACGGCATCGTCAGGAGATACAGGGCCCGCCATGAGCCGCTTGCTGTTGGTTCCCACAATGGCAATCTTTTGAGACTGTAATGCGGCATCTTTGAGACACTGAGCCAGTTCATCGGCCGACTTGGGCGCGCGGGCGGGCATGTCTTTAATTTGTATATGCAGCATCCAGCGGGAACTCGTTTTGCGCAGGTTCGAGTTCCGCTTCGGCCCTTATCCAGATGGTAAGCTGTCCACAGATTCCGTAGCCCTGCGGGACACTTCTGGGCTGTCGTTTCGCGGCCGATTACAACGGTCATTTAGCGGCTCATCTACTCTATGGATTTTGAATTTACGGCGGAGCAGATACAGCTCCGAAGCTCGATCCGCGATTTTGCCCAAGCGGAGATCGCGCCGAACGTTCTCGATTGGGATGAGAACCAGACGTTTCCGCTCGAAGTTATCAAGAAGATGGGCGAGCTTGGTGTCATGGGCGCTATTTTCCCTGAGGCGCTGGGCGGCGCCGGTCTTGGTTACATTGACTATGCCATCATTATCGAAGAGTTGGCACGTGTCGATCCAAGCGTGGCCCTCATCGTCGCCGCTCATAATTCACTCTGTACGAATCATATTTATCTCGCGGGTGATGATGGCCAGCGAAGAAAATACATTCCGAAGCTTGCGACTGGCGAATGGATTGGCAGCTGGTCCTTGACAGAGCCGGAGGCGGGCTCTGACGCGGCGGGAACCCGTTCCACCGCGACTCTCAAAGATGGCGAATGGGTCCTCAACGGCGGCAAAACGTTCACCACCAACGCGCAGTACGCAGATGTTTGCGTTGCCATGGCGGTAACGGATCGCTCCGCCTCGCAGCATGGCATTTCTGCCTTCATTTTGGAAAAGGGAACTCCAGGATTTCGCGTAGGGAAGAAGGAGAACAAACTCGGCATGCGCGCGAGCGCGACGGGCGAGGTGCTGTTCTCCGATTGCCGTCTGCCGCAAACGCAGCTCGTCGGGAAACAAGGCGAAGGTTTTGTGGACAGTTTGCGTGTACTCGATGGAGGCCGTATATCGATTGCCGCTTTGTCTGTCGGTCTCGCACAAGGCGCATTTGATGCCGCCCTCAAATACTCAAAGCACCGAAAGCAGTTCGGCCGGTTCATCTCGGAGTTTCAAGCCATTCAGGACAAGCTTTCCAACATGGCAACCTCGATCGAAGCCGCGCGGTGGCTCACATACTGTGCCGGCGCCAGAAAGGATGCTGGCAGACGGGTCACCAAAGAATCCTCCATGGCAAAGCTGTTCGCTTCAGAAACGGCCGTGACCGTCGCGGACCAGGCGCTTCAGATTCATGGAGGTTATGGTTTCATCAAAGATTATCCGGTCGAAAAATTTTATCGCGACGTCAAACTTTGCACTATCGGGGAAGGCACCAGTGAGATTCAGCGCCTGGTCATTGCACGCCAGTTGCTAAAAGAGTAAGTTGACGACAGCTTCTTCACTGTCAGATCTCGAGCGCCGCATCATTGCAGGCGACCTGCGTGCGCTCGCCCGTGCTGCCAGCCTGGTAGAGAGCCAGACGGAAGTTGGGCGTGACCTGATCGCGGCGCTTTTTGCACGTACCGGCCGCGCGATGATCGTCGGCATCACTGGCCCGCCGGGGGCCGGGAAGAGTACTCTGGTAGACCAGTTTGCAAAAAAATTACGGCGCGATGGAAAAACGGTAGGTATCATCGCGGTCGATCCCAGCAGCCCCTATTCGCATGGCGCGATTCTCGGCGATCGGATTCGAATGCAGGACCATCATGACGACCCCGGGGTGTTCATTCGCTCGATGGCCACACGCGGCAGATTGGGGGGAATTGCGCAAAGCACGTTAGAGATGGCACTTTTGCTGGATGCTGCCGGCCGCGAAATCGTGCTGATTGAGACGCTGGGGGTCGGACAGGACGAGGTGGAAATTGCGCGCCTGGCGGATGTTACCGTGCTGGTTCTAGTGCCCGGTTTTGGCGACGATGTGCAAACCCTCAAGGCTGGCGTCATGGAGATCGCCGACGTTTTCGCCATCAACAAATCGGATCACGCCGGCGCCGATCGTCTCGAACAGGAGATTCGCGCCATGCAGAGTCTTGCTGACGCCCCGGGCCGCGCCGATGCTGCTCCACTCCGGCGCGTCATTGCAACTGAGGGTAAGGGCATAGAGGATCTTTGGCATGTAATTCGCAACGCATTCGAAAGGGGTGGGCAAAAGAGTTCACGCACAGAGACTTGGGCCTATCGATTGCGCGAAATGCTTCGTGAGAATCTGCTCGCATCGGTTTCGGAAACCGAGATCGGGCGTCACGCGGATCGTGTTGCTGCGAAGATGGAAGATCCATATCATGCCGTACAGGCGCTTCGGGAGACCCTAATCCAGATTCGCGCGACGGACTCGCTATGAATGTCGAAATTGATCATTTAGGTATCGCGGTACGTAGTATCGACGAGGATCTTCGGTTTTATGAGCAGTTGCTCGGAACCAGCATCACTCGACGGGAGGCGGTCCAAACTGAGCGCGTGAACGTCGCGATGGTTCCTGTCGGCGGTTCGCGCATTGAATTGCTCGAGGCCACCGATGCAGATTCCGTGATCGCCAAATTCATCGATAAACGAGGACCCGGGCTGCATCACATTGCACTGCGCGTTGACGACTTGAGGGCCGCAGTGGAGCGCCTCCA
>JAVKSW010000054.1:0-10521 GCA_039583505.1 Bryobacteraceae bacterium
GCCACATTTTTCGGCGGCCAGGGAACCATCAACGTCAATTCATGGTCTCCGGATTCGAGCAAGATCGGCTTTGTCAGCTACGAACAGTAGGAGAACAACGTGTACTCGAGAAGAGATTTCAGCAAAATAGCACTGGCGGGCCTTCCGCTCTCACTGGCGTTCGCGAAAATCAACTCCAAAGTCGATGGAGTTCGTATTGGAGTTCAAACCTACAGCTTTCGCGATCTGCCGCTAGATGCTGCTATTCAAGCTATCGCGGCGGATGGTTTGGGAGAGTGTGAGTTGTTCTCACCCCACGTCGAAGGAGGCCATACGGACCGGGCTCCCATGGCGGGAATGAGTTCGTCGGGCGAGGGTAGGGGCACTGCGCATCAGGCCAACGCGCCGGCCCGTGCGGCGGCGCGTGCTGCTGCACGCGAAGAACTCCGAAAGTGGCGGTTGTCAGTGCCCATGGATTACTTCCACGGCATTCGGCAGAAGTTCGCCGACGCAGGCATTACGATCGTTGCGTACAACTTGAGCTTCAACGATAGTTTCACCGACGACGAGATTGATCGCGCTTTCGATATGGCGAAAGCGCTTGGCGTACAGTTCATTACCGCGTCCAGCACGTTGTCCGCGGCGAAGCGCGTAGCTCCATTTGCGGACAAACATAAGATGGTCGTAGCCATGCACGGACATTCGAACACCAAGGATCCAAATCAATTCGCGAAACCGGAAAGCTTTGCGCACGCTATGGCGATCTCGAAATACTTCAAGATAAACCTCGATATCGGGCACTTCACCGCGGCGGGTTACGATGCAGTCCCTTACATCCAGCAGAATCACCAAAACATATTGCTTCTTCACCTTAAAGATCGTAAAAAGGATGACAGTGGCAACACGCCATGGGGCGAGGGCGACACCCCCATCAAGCAGACTCTTCTTCTCTTAAAGGAGAAAAAATACCCGATTCCCGCATACATCGAGTATGAATATCAAGGAATCGGGAACTCGCAGGAAGAAGTAAAGAAGTGCTTCGACTACTGTAAGGTGGTCTTGGAGTCCTAACGATAGGCACCGGTCGCGTTTGCAGCTCAGTCGCGGCGCCCTTTGTCCCTAACCGTTCCGATACCGCAGGGCTCTCAGCACGGAATGCTTACGTGCTTCGCCCCAATAACAGCATCACCCAAGGCTTTCCACACGAAATGGAACTCCTCAGCGCCGAACCTTCGGCTTCAGAAAACTACCCGTTGCGGGTTAAGGTAATGTTCTTATCAGCTTCGGTCCCAAAGCTCCCCACGTTTGGCGTAGAGCCACAAAATCGACCTACACCCGTAGAGCCTTTCTACAATGGTTTTTTGGGCGTGCTCTTAAAACGTCCACAAGTCGCTGGTCTATTGGTCGGGGCGGCAAGATTCGAACTTGCGACCCCCTGCGCCCAAGGCAGGTGCGCTACCAGGCTGCGCTACGCCCCGACTTCCAACTGGCTCTCTTGCATTCTAAATCACGGCGACCGCTTCACACCGTTGTGCCAGGAATTCTGCGGCTCAACCAAACGCCCCAGCAATCCTCCTAGATTTTAAAACGCGAGCAGCCGTTCGCCTTCGCGAACAATGTCCTCCACCTGCGGAAGAATTTCTTCCTCAGCCTGTGGACTGTAGGCCACCCACGTATCCAGCGCGGCCACACGACCAACCGGTGCGTCCAGGTTTGTGAATAGCTCGTTTGCAACGCGTGCGGCGATCTCTGCTCCGTAACCCCACGAAAGCACGTCTTCATGCGCAATCAGTATTCGGCTCGTCTTGTGCACCGACGTTCGGATCGCATCCCAGTCGTAAGGCGAGAGCGTCCGTAAATCGATCACCTCCACTGTGACGCCGCGCCGTCGCTGTTCCAATTGCAACGCCGCCTGCAAGGATTTCTGCACGAGTGCGCCGTACGTCACCACCGTGAGATTTTGTCCCGTCTTCACCGTCTTCGCCCGGCCGAAAGGAATCGTAAAATCCACGCCCGGGTGCGGAGCGCGATTATACGGTTCGCGATACAGCTTCTTGTGCTCCAGAAACAGGACCGGATCCTCGCACCGAATCGCAGTGCGCAGCAATCCGCACGCATCGAGTGCATTGGAAGGGAACACTACCCGCAGACCGGGCAAATGCGTGAACGTCACTTCGCCACACTGGCTGTGATAAATCGCACCGCCCGTCAGATATCCGCCGATCGGCGCCCGCACGACCATCGGGCACGAAAATCCGTTGTTCGACCGCCAGCGGAACGTGGCAACTTCGTCCCGCAGTTGCATCATGGCCGGCCAGATATAGTCGAAAAACTGAATTTCCGGAACGGGCTTCAACCCACGCGCCGCCAGACCCACTGCCCGGCCGATAATTCCGGCCTCCGCCAATGGTGTGTTGAAGCAGCGTTTACTCCCAAACTCGCGTTGCAATCCCGCAGTGGCTTTGAAAACGCCGCCCTTGCCCTTCACTTCCGAAATGTATTGCTCGCGGCTGCAATCCGCCACATCCTCGCCGAACACCAGAATCCGTTCGTCTCGCCGCATCTCTTCCGCCAGTGTCTGGTTGATTGAGTCGATCATGGTCCGCGGCTCGCCTCGCGACTGCGGCTGCGTCTCAAACGAATCCGACTGCGGGTCCACTTCCTCCGAATACAGGTACTTGTAAACCAGTCCTTTCGCCGGTGGCGCCTCCCGCAGCACACGGTGTGCGATCTCAGCGACCTCAGCGTCGATCTCGCGAGTGATCCGCTCCTGCTCATGTTGGTCGAGATAACCTTCCTGAATCAAGAATTCTGGAAAGGTAGTGAGAGGATCGCGCGCGGCCTCTTGGTCACGCTCCACCTTGGGTTTGTACGATCGTTCGTCGTCGGACAACGAATGCGAGTACGGCCGAATCACAGACGCATGCACCAGCGCCGGGCCGTGGCCGCTGCGGCAATAGTCGGCGGCCTGCTTCATGGCGCGGAACGATTCAATGAAGTTTGTCCCATCTACGTGTATTCGCAAAAGCCCGGGAAAACCTTCCAGCAGTTGACCGATGTTGCCACCCGCCGTCTGCCGTTCCACAGGTACTGAAATCGCGTAGCCGTTGTCCTCGACAAGAACTACAAGTGGCAGCCGCTCCATGCACGCCGCGTTCATCGTCTCCCAGAATTCACCTTCGCTGGTCGCCCCCTCACCCGAAGAAACCAGCGTGATTTCATCTGAGTTCACGTTCGACAAAATCTTTCCGTGCGCGCAGCCGGCTGCATGCAAAAACTGCGTTCCGGTAGGAGACGAACCGGTCACCACACGCAGCACGGGCGATGACCAATGGGATGGCATCTGCCTTCCACCCGAGCTTGGATCCCGCGCCGCTCCCACCGCTTGCAGCAGCATATCTTCCGCTGTCATGCCCAGCATCAGCATCAACGCGCGGTCTCGATAGTAAGGAAAGATCCAGTCACTCCCAGCTCGCAGTACCAGTCCGGCCGCCGCTTGTACCGCTTCATGCCCGGCGCCACTGATCTGGAAGAAAATCTTGTTCTGCCGTTTCAGCAGGACTTCCCGGTCGTCAAGGCAACGCGCCAGATACATCACGCGGAATACGCGGATGAGAGTGTCACCATCCAGTTCACTTGGGACCGCGAACGGGGTAGTGGTGCTTGGCCGCAACTGGGTCTGTGTCGACACCATTTGCATTATCTCGCGATAAGTCTCGAATTCGACCGCTTGGCCCTCTATTCCAGGCCACTAGGACAGCACCCTCGGAAGCCACACTTCAGCGACATCCTCCCCCGATGACAACTCGGCCTCCAGAAATATCTCTTGTCACCTTAGTAACTTCCCTGGATTTACACCCGTTGAGACGCGAAAGCGCGCGGTACGCCTTGGCCATGTTGACGCTCATCTCATGCCGGGAATCGAGTACAAACGCAAACCAGTTCGGTCCGCACGCGATATCGGGCGAGGCCGATTTCTTCGACGGAGGCCCTCTTGGTCAACCGATAGTCATCCATGGCTTCAACTGCACCGAAGCCCAAGTGGTTCAGGAGTACACGCCCTTCTCGGCTGCGCTGGCGCACGATTGCCTCGCCTACTCCTGGCCAGGAGGTTGTCATCCCCTCGATTTTCCGGCTGCTGCCGGCCGTTCCACATTGACCGGTTACCGCTTGAGAGATGTTCTGTCAATGCGGCATCTGCGCTCCGGTAGAGACAACATCGTCACCCATAGCTTAGGTGCACGTGTCGCATTAACGGCGTTGAAAGGCAGCCGATGTTCCATCGGGAAGTTGATCCTGATGGGGCCGGCTGTCGATTGGAATGCATTCGATCGCGGCGGTGAATTTGAAAACGTTCCGGAGTGCTGCGATTCAATTCACGTGCTCTATTCAAATCGTGATGAGGTCTTGAAGCTGGCGTTCCCCTTCGGCGATTTCGGCGGCGATTGCCGTGCTCTCGGACTGGACGGCCCCCGCGATCCGCTCTCGACTCCGCCGCATGTAGTCCTTCACGATCTTTCCAGCTTCATTGATGCCCACTCCGCGTACGTGAGGAATCCTCTATGTTCCACCCTCGTGAGAAATCTTCTGGCAACCTGACACAAAACAAGTCAGCGGGATGACCTTCATCGAAAGTTTTAATGGAAATCTGCCGTCGCCCAGGGCGTATAGTGTCTTTGCACAAGCAACCGCACGCCGATAGATCGTCTCTAAAAAGAGATGGCAATAGACGTTCGCCCGCTCCTACTGGAGGGCTGCCCAAAATGCGGTTCACCGGAAATCCTTAGATCCCATAGGAGGAATCCCGCGGAACGCGCGCTTGCGTTCCTGGTTCTGCCTTGGCGTTGCACAGTTTGCTACGGTCGCTTCTTTCGCCCCCGTTGGATGAAACCAGCGGGTTCTACAACGCATGTGTCCAAATTCGCTTCAATCGGAAAGAAGCTCTCTGGCAATGCGGAGCATCGCCTCGTCGGAAACAAGTCTTAGGATTCCCGATAAGCCAAGCGACGCTACGACACCCCACGGGCCGCTTCCTTCCCGTTCGACGTGCGCGCGCGAATGAGCCTCAGCACGATTTCTTCCACTTCATCTAACGATCGGTCAGTCGTATCCACCAGTTCGGCGTCCGGAGCCTGCACCAATGGTGCCTCCGACCGCTTTCGATCTCGGTTGTCCCGCTCATCGAGTTCCCCAGCCACCCGTTGAAGTTCCGCGGCTCGGCCCTCGCTTTCCAGTTCAAGCGCTCGGCGGCGCGCACGTTCCTTAGGATCGGCGTCCAGGAAAATCTTCACCTGCGCCCGAGGAAATACAACCGAACCGATGTCGCGTCCCTCCATCACCACGCTGCTCTGTTCGGCGATGCTCCGCTGAATGGCGAGCAGGGCGCGGCGTACGCCCGGTATCGCCGATACTTTGGATGCAGCATCGGCCACTCGCAAATCGCCAATCGCGTCGCTGACATCTTCTCCGTTCAGAAACACCCGCCCATCGCCAGCCGCAAGCTCCAGCTTTGCCGCCTTCGCAAGCTGTTCCAACCGGTGCATATCGCTCAATTCGACACCCAGCCGCAGCGCCCACAGTGCAATCGCGCGGTACATAGCTCCGCTGTTGATATAAACGAAGCCCAGTTTGTCTGCTACGCGTCGCGCGAGCGTACTTTTGCCCGCGCCGGCGGGTCCGTCGATCGCAACAATAACTCTTTTTTCGCTCATCCGGCAGCGGACAACCCGATTCTTCACGAGTATGGCACGTGCCCTCGCGTCAGAATCGAGTTGACCGCCTCCGGCCGGTTGGCGAAGCCCGGCGGTTCGGCGCGACCCTGCTCAATGCCGCGTCAGGACCGCAACTTTCGTTGCCTGGTCCGCTGTTCCATGTGCGATTTGTGTCCGCATGGCCTTTGGTACGTCGAAACTGAATGATTTCCCGCGGAGGCCCGACCTGAATTCACGCACAAACCGCGCTCCCCGCACATTCACTACCTCGAGCGAACTCTCTTCGGATTCTGGGAGCGCGCTCTCTACGGAGGCGAGAATGTACACCGTTCGCCCCTCCCCGGAGACGGCGAGCACTCGCGGCCAGGACGTCCTGAGCGGACTAGCCATTGTATATTCGCCAGGCGGTAGCACGGCGCTCCCCCAATGTGTCTCAAACGGTAGTGTGAATCTCGCTTGCGACGCGTTTGCCGCGCCCGCGAAGATCCCCGTAACCAGCGACAAAACTGCTGCGCGAACTGCGCGGTTTCTGAATAGAACCATGATTGATCTCTTTCCAACTGTTCCGGTTCGCGGATCAGTTGTGCAGACAGACGAGCAGACCGGTCCCCGGTCGTGTCACCAGCCTGTAAGGAGATTCTCAACGCCTAAACAGCTCGGTCGAAAGCGCTTGCCGCCCAACATGACGGCATCGGTTACATGAGTCCGGGCAACTGGTTCGACGTTTAAGCTTCGCGTTAGTGTGCGCCATCGGCGCAACCGTTAATCAACCCTTCATCCTCTCTCCCTGTCTTTAGTCGGAACAGCAAAGGAGTCAAGTTCATCGAAAGCTTAGAACGGATGTGGATGAGTGGAACGGAGCGCGTTATGAAGCCAAAAGTCTACAAAATGGGAAACACCTGGATTCTGTGGGTCCCCGGTGTGCGTGTCTACCGATTCACAACCTGGGGCGGCGCTATCGCGTACGCGTTGCACCCGGACGCACATTCCGCATGAATGTCCCGCCGCAGCTCGCCTGGTCGATACGCCAGGAAGTTGACATTTTCATCCCCGATATTTGAAAAGTAGCCGTTGGTCGGCCGTAATAGCCTCACGTCACCGTAACTGCGCGTCAACCTCTCGCAGCCAGTCCGGACGTTTCAGCACTTCTCTCGGTTTGCTTCCATCCGGTGGGCCGATAATCCCCTCCCGCTGCATCATGTCGAGAATGCGCGCCGCCCGGCCATATCCCAACCGCAAGCGCCGCTGCAGCGTGGAGGTTGAGGCCTTGCCCATCTCGACCACCACTCGCACCGCATCTTCGTACATCGGATCTTGCTCGCCATCGAAGGCTTCCGCCTCGTCGCCTTCCTCTTCCGACGGCGGCGTCATCAGGAACGTCTCGTCATATTCCGGCGTTGCCTGTTGCTTCCAGAAATCCACTACGCGGTTGGTCTCCGCCTCGGTCACATACGCGCCATGAACACGCGTGAGTCGCGACGAGCCGGGGGGCAGGAACAGCATGTCGCCTTTGCCCAGCAAGTGTTCAGCGCCCATCGAGTCAAGCACCGTCCGCGAATCCACCCGCGTCGCTACCCGAAAACTGATACGGCAGGGGAAATTCGCTTTGATCAATCCCGTGATCACATCCACGCTCGGACGTTGTGTCGCCAGCACCAGGTGCATGCCGACCGCCCGCGCCATCTGTGCCAGCCGCGTGATGCATTCCTCTACGTTCGCGCGCTCCAGCATCATCAAGTCCGCCAGCTCATCGATCAGAATCAGCACGTACGGCAGCGGCCTTAAATTCTCGTCTTCCTCCGGGTCATCGAACAAACCGCGCGGCGCCTGCTTCACTTGCGCCATTTTCCGGTTGTACTGATCGATGTTGCGCACACCTTGCGCTGCCAGCAGCTTTAGCCGCCGCTCCATTTCAAGAACCGCGTTCCGCAGTGCGTTGGTGGCCTTTTTCGGTTCCGTAATCACCGGCGTGAGCAAGTGCGGGATGCCCTCGTAAATCCCCAGTTCCACCCGCTTCGGATCCACCATGATCATTCGCACTTCGTCCGGGGTCGCCTTGTAAAGGAACGACATGATCATCGCGTTTAGCATCACGCTCTTGCCGGATCCGGTCGATCCCGCGATCAGCAGATGAGGCATTGTTTCAAGCGATGCCACTTTAATCCGGCCATTGATGTCTTTCCCCAAGGCCATGGTCATCTTCGACACCGAATCGGGGAATGCATCGCATTCCAAAATCTCTCGCAGGCTGATTAGTTCGCGACGCGTGTTCGGCACCTCAATGCCGACCGTAGGCTTACCCGGCAAACGCTCGATCAGA
The DNA here is from genome assembly GCA_039583505.1 of Bryobacteraceae bacterium. Taxonomy (GTDB): domain Bacteria; phylum Acidobacteriota; class Terriglobia; order Bryobacterales; family Bryobacteraceae; genus Bog-105. The sequence continues at coordinate 8,011 of JAVKSW010000054.1, forward strand.
ATTGACTCGGCTTGCAAGCCAAGACACAGGTCTTCGCTCAGTGTCGTGATGCGGCTATACTTCACCCCGGCTTCGGGTTTGAATTCAAACGTCGTGACCACCGGGCCCGGATTAATTTGCACGACCGAGCCACGCACGTTGAACTCCTCGAGCTTCGATTTGATCCGGCTGGCGATATCCTTTAATTCCTGGCTGTCGTAGCCGGTTCCAGCCGGTATTTCGTTCAATAGTTCGGTAGAAGGAAGCTTGTAGGCGCGCTTCCGCTTCGTCGACGGCCGCGAAGAAGTGAGTGGCTCCGCAAAGCTGCGCGACGTGTCATCTTGCTGATCGTCTTCGAACACGTCTGCGCGAGTAGCCGGCTGGCGTTCCAGTGTTCGGATCGGAATCTCTTCCGGCTGTTCGTTTGCCGGCGAGTCGGGCTCAACATCGAGCGGAGGCCTCGCATCGGGTATGGCTGATGCTGTTTCCCTCTCCCGGACCAGCACCGGTTCTGATGCCCGCTGTGGCCGTGCGGAATTCATCTTGCGTTGCGCTGCGCGTTCCGCCGCGCGCGCCTTTGCCGCTTCAATCGCGCGCTGCCGCTTGGCCTGGCGCGAGGCGCGCCATCTTGCCGCCATCGCCTTCCATTTCGCAATCGGCCCGCGAAGCCAACGCATCAGCGTCGAAACTTCAAACGTGGACGCGAAATACAACGCCATCACGCCGGCAGCCACCGTGATAATCGCCGCGCCCGCTACATCGAAACGCGCCAGCAGGAAATCCGCTAGAACCATCCCCACAACTCCGCTCGGACGAATCGCACTCCCGATCAGCCACGGACGCGGGATGAGGCCGCATGCAGTCGAGACCGAGAACCAGAGCGCGAGCGTGCCGAGCACTCGGAACCAGGTGCTTTCGATCGGCGAGGAGCGTACCCACTTCCACCCCAGCGCCCAGATATGTACAGGTAACAGAAATACACTGACGCCGAAAATCTGCAGCAATAAGTCGGCCCATTTCGCCCCGAACAGGCCCAGCAGATTATGCGTATGGGTTGCCCCCGTCGCCGTGTTCCAGGACGGATCGGCCGACGAATACGACACCAGGCTCAGCGAAACCGCCAGGCCGAGCAGGAGCAATAGAATACCCGCGGCTTCATTAAGCCGGGTATGGCGAGACGGTGAGAGTAACGTCATCCGCCGTTGCGGAAGAAAACTGCCAGAGCGACTATTATTATGCCAAAAATCACGCGGTACCAGGCGAACGGGGCCAGGCTGTTCCGCCGCAGGTACTTCAGGAAGAACGCTATAACGATGATCCCCACGACGCCGCTCACTAGAATCCCGACCGGGTACGCCAGCCGCATGTCTGCCGGTATTCCTCCACCCTTCCACATCTCGAAGGCATCCGCCGCACCTGCCGCCGCAATCGCAGGAGTCGACAGCAGGAACGAAAATCTCGCTGCGTCTTCACGGTTCATGTGACGAAATCGTGCTGCCGTGATGGTAATCCCGCTGCGTGAGACCCCGGGGACGATGGCGAACGCTTGCGCGATCCCGATGAAAATCGCATCCAGCCAGTTCATCTGGTCCAGACCGTCCTTCTCTTGTCCCATCCGGTCCGCCACCGCCAGCAGCAGCCCAACCACAATCATGGTTGCGCCGATGACATAGAGATTTCTCCACGGGCCTTCCGCGTATTCCTTCAGGAGCTTTCCTGCGATGCCGACCGGAATCGTGGCAACCACCAGAAACCATAGCAGCGAACGGCTATTCTCGTCCGGATGCGATCCCCGGTACGAAAATCCTAATCCGTTCGCAATCACCTGCACCCAATCTCTAAAGAAATAGATGACCACTGCAGCCAGTGTGCCCGCGTGAAGGGCGACGTCAAAATCCAGCCCTCGATCCGTCCAGCCGAAGATCTTAGGGATCACGGCTAGATGCGCTGTGCTGCTGACCGGTAAAAACTCGGTTAATCCTTGAACAATGGCGAGGATGATCGCCTGGTAAAGCGGCATAATGGTGGTGAAGAGCCCCCCGTCGCGGTAAAAGCCTCCGCTATCGTAGCGTATCGGTCAATTCAACACATTTCATGCGTGCAACAAAAATTGTCGCTACTCTCGGTCCCTCCACGGACTCCGAGCAAGTCTTGAGAAGCTTGTTTGAAGCCCGCGTGGATGTATTCCGGCTGAATGCTTCCCACGGCACCCAGGACGACATCGCGCGCCGCATCAAGGCCGTTCGCCGCCTCGCAGCCGAGTACAAAATGCACGCCGGCATCCTGCTCGATCTGCAGGGGCCGAAAATAAGGCTCGGCACATTTATCGACGGTCAGGTTTTTCTCGCCGAAGGCGCAAACTTCACCATCACAACCCAGCCGATCGAAGGAAATGCCGAGATCGCTTGCACCAATTACGCCGATCTCGCGCACGACGTGAAGCCCGGCCATCCCGTGTTGCTGGCCGACGGTTCGGTGGAACTGCGCGTGGTCACCACCGACGGCACAGCGGTACGTTGCGTTGTGGTAAGG
>JAVKSW010000055.1:0-10489 GCA_039583505.1 Bryobacteraceae bacterium
GCGTACGGCCCAGTGACAGCGAGTTGCTGGTCCTTCGCGAGGTGTCCCGCGGCCCAGGCCCGGACCGCCAATCCAAGACAGGCAATGGGCAAGCCGACCAGCATCGACGCGTGCGAAGGATGTGAGAGCCAGGCGAATACGAAGAGCAGCAGAAATCCGCAGAGCACACGAAGGCGCTGGACAAGATCGGCGTAGCGCTTCGAAAACCAATAACGCGGCTCGTGGCGCTCGTCCGGACCGATCACTTATGTCGTGCCGCGACGGTCTCGTCCCGTTTGGCGGCGGGCCCGGGGCTGGAAGCGGTCGCAAGCGATCGCAGAAGAGCTTCTGCAACCTGTTCCATCGTGATCGCTTTCATACTCGCGTGAATGCGAGCATGCCTTTTGTACGTTGTCTCCACGTCGTGGGCTCGCAGAACACTCATGCTGCCGCCGAACGGGCCGGTGCGTAGCGGGGCGGTGGGGCCGAACAACGCTACCCCAGGTTTACTGAGTGCCGCCGCGAGATGCAGCGGACCGCTGTCAACTCCGATGACCGCGGTTGCGCGGTGCGTCGCAGCGATTAAGCCGCTGAGTGTCGAAGTGTGAACTTGAACGTGCCTGAGCTTGACGAGTTCATGAGCGCGGGTCTCGGGCACATTGACCACCAACTGCAACCCCTCTCTTCCAAGGCGACGTCCCAAATCCTCATAACATTCGATGGGCCACTCTTTGCCGGTCCATCCGGCGAATGGACTAGCCAGCACAAAGGGCCCCGATGGAAGATCGCCCTCCGGCACACCGTCCGGAATCCACGCTTCATAACTACGCTCGCGAGCACCGGCAGCTTCGGCAAGCTGCACATTTCTCTCCACGCGATGTGGTCCCTTCACAGGGACGCGGCAAGTGTAAAACAGGGATGCGAGCGGCTCACGCGCCACCGACGAGTGAAAGCCAAATAGTACCTTTGGCCTCGCTGCACGGCCGATGAGGGCTGAATACACCAGTCCTTGAAAATCGAACGCCCATGCGGCGTGGGTGTCCTGCAATCGCCGCCACGCACTCTTGGCCGGCAGGAGACCCACGCGGTCGAACGGGATGATTTGGTCGATAAAAGGATTTCCCTGGAGCAGCGGCATCCATCTAGATGCCACCACCCATATGAGCTTTCGTTCCGGAAAGCTCTTCTTCAGAGTGGCAGCGGCAGGCAGTGTATGAACGATGTCACCCATCGCGCTCAGACGAACCACCAGAATCGCGCCCTGTTTATCACTCATGCGGACTCCTGCCGCCGCAGAATGAATTGCACAAACTCCGCGCATCGCCTCTGCTCGCCTTCGGCGTCTTCCAGTATCTGAACGTGGTCGGTCTGATCATTGGAGGCTATGGTAGACCGCCACGATTCGGGCTCGGCAGTTGTGACTAAATCAACTTCCCGGAGCGCCGCAATTAATACCGCCCGTGCCTCTGCCGTCAGCAGCGTATCTTCAGTGTCCAAAACGATCGCCAGAACTTTCCGGCTATATCCATCTCGGAGGTCCGCCAGTCTCTTCGCTTGTACCGCTGTCAACGGATCGAATAGCCCTGCAACGGCCAGCCAGTCGCCGCATTGCAAAAGCGCTGGAACGTCGTTGAGGCGCACGATCTTCTCTCGTGTATCCAAGCCTGTTCCCTGCTCTATATCCTTTTTATTTGAACCAGGTCTTTTTCAAGCAGGTCTACTCCGGCAATGCCGAGTGCCACTTGTGCGACGCGCCCGCTGGTCACTCTTGTCATGCAGTGGTGATCGATAGGACATTCGCGCAGTAGGCACGGACTACACTCGACCGCCTCGCGCACTACCCTGCTTAGTGTTCCGGTAGGCCCGGTCGCCTCATCGTCCGTCGCACCAAAGATCGCCACCGTCGGTACGCCGAGAGCGGAAGCAATGTGCATGGGCCCCGAATCGTTCGTGAGGTAGAGATCGCAGGCTGCAGCAAGTTCGATAAATTCCAAAAGGCTCGTCGTGCCTGCAAAGTTCAGACATCGAACGCCCGCGGCCTCAATTCCCTGCTGAACGCGCTCGCAGATCGTGGACTCCTCTTCCGCTCCGAAAACAGCTATGGACGTATTCCGCTCTGTTGCGATCTCGACGGCCGCTTCCGCAAATCGTTCGGGCAACCATCGCTTTGCACCCCCGTACGCGGCACCCGGACTCACGCCGATGACGGAACCGGGAATTCCTGCTCGTTCAAAGCGCAGGCGCCCTGCTTGGGCGTGCGCGGCTGCGCCCGAAAAGCGAATAGCCGAATCGGACGGGTAATTCCCAATCAGCTTGGCCCGTTTCAGCAGCTCCAGGTAGTAGAACCGCTGATGCCGTGGCGTTTCACCGCGTCGCGGCACGGGAATCGGATGAGTCAGCAGCCAGCCACGCGCATCGCGGCTGTAGCCGACGCGCACGGAAATGCCAGCCATCCGGATAAGTGCTGCCGCTTCGAAAGCATTTTGGAACAGAATGGCGCAATCGAACTGGCGCGCCCGAAGCTCGGAAGCGATTTCCCATTTCTTGCGCAAACCCTTCCACCCTCTGGGAGCCTCATGCGAAATCAACTCGTCGCAAAAAGGCTCATGGCCGTACAACGCTGCCACCCGGGGTCGAGCCAGTATGGCGATATGCGCTTTCGGAAAATGTTCGCGCAAAGCCTGGAGAGCCGGCACCGACATCACCGCATCGCCCACCCAATTTGTCGCGCGAACTAAGATCTTTCGAAATTGCATTACGTGTGCTTCGCCGCAATTTCAGCATACTTGTTTGTTACCGTTGCCGAACTTGCCTGCTCCACGTGAATCGTAAAATGAGAGCGGCAGATGACGAGGTTCTACACGCGCCAGGAATTGATTGAAACGCGAAAAAAATGGAAGTCGGAAGGCAAAAAGGTTGTATTTACCAACGGGTGTTACGACATTCTGCATCCCGGGCACATTCGCTTGCTTGAACGCGCACGGTCGCTAGGCGACATCCTCATTCTTGCCTTGAATACCGATTCGAGTGTGCAGCGGTTGAAAGGACCGTCGCGGCCTTTTTTTGATGAGAGGACGCGTGCCGAGCTTGCCCTGCATTTAGAGGCCGTGGATGCCGTGACTCTCTTCGATGAAGATACGCCACGCGAGCTCATTGCAGCGGTTTTGCCGGAAGTTCTGGTCAAAGGCGCGGATTGGGCTCATTTCATCGCGGGCAGGGAAGAGGTGCAAGCGGCCGGTGGATGCGTGCACGCCCTGCCGCTCGAGCCCGGCTATTCGACCACCGACATCGCCGAAAAAATCTTCGCCCGCTGCGCGCAATCCCGCGGAACGAGTACATCTGGCGCCCGCGAGTCCGCAGTATAGCCAGTGACGCACCCGGCTACACGCGACCTTCTGCAGTCCGCGGCGAAACACCCGGATTTCCAGTCTCTGCTCCAGCGACTCACTCGTGGCGATCCCGGTCCGTTCTCCGTGTCGGGTCTTGTGAACACGGCCAAGGCGTTGTATCTGGTCCTGCTGTACCAAGCGACGGAGAAGCCTCTGTTCGTTATCGTCGACGGCAATAAACAGGCGGAAACGCTGCTCGAGTCGGTGGAAGTGTTCTTTCGCTTGTTGTTCGAGGGCCGCGATCTGCCTTCGCCGCAGCTCATTCCGGCGCTCGATGTTCTCCCCCACCAACGTCTTTCACCACACAACGAGATCGCCGAGGCGCGCGCCGTCGCATTATGGCGGCTGTCGGCGCAGAAAATCCCGATCACCATCGTGCCCATCGCTTCCGCTCTGCTGCGAGCGGAGCCCGCTCAATTTTATCGCCAGCTCGCGCTGACGCTGCGCGTGGGAGAAGAGATCTCGATCGAGGACCTCGTGCATCACATGGAGAGCATCGGTTACGAGCTCCGCGATCCTGTCGAAATGGTGGGCGAATACTCCGTTCGCGGTGGCATCTTCGACGTTTTCCCGGCCGAGGCAGCCCGTCCCGTTCGCGTGGAGTTTTTCGGCGATGAGATCGAATCCATCCGCCATTTCGATGTTGAATCCCAACGCTCGGTCTTGAAGATTGGGTCCGCCGCGCTGTTGCCGCTCGCCGAATATCCTCGGTCGCGCTCATTGCTTCGAGAGCTCGCCCAAGCCGCGGAAGAAGCCGCGCTGGACATATCGAACCCAGGCGAAGTTTTTCCCGGGTGGGAATTCCTGGTTCCGCTGGTCCGTCCGCGCACTCAGAACCTGTTCGCGTTGAACTCCGAGGCTTATGTCGTGATCGATGAACCCTCGGCTGTGCAGGCAGCCGCAGACCGTCTTTGGCAGCGCCTCGACAATCCGGACCGTCCCGCGCCCATCGCGCCAGAGGCGAATTTCGCTCGGTGGGATGAACTTAAGACAATCCTCGCCGGTCGCACACGAATCGCCGTCCAGGAATTGGAGCTTCTCGAGGGCATTTCTGACCAAAAGGAAACTCTGCACATTGCGTCGCGCCCTTCGCTGACGTTCCAGGGCAACATGGGCGTGGCCGTTGCTGAAGCGCGTAATCTGATCCAAGCCGGTCACCGCGTGGCATTCTTCGCTGCATCCACGGGCGAGCTCGAGCGCGTTGCCGACGTGTTGCAGGAATACTCCGTCCCCTATCAACTCGGTCTGGAATCGAGCTCCGGCGCGCGTTCCTCCCTCGCCGAACGCGCATACCATGCGGGGGCGGTCTCCAGCGCTTATCTCATTAGAGGTTGTGTGCGGCGCGGCACTGTTCTACCGGATTCCCATCTGGCGATCCTAGGCTCGGAAGACCTTTTTGAAACTTCCGACCTGGTCGCAAGGCAGCCCACCAAGTCACAGCTCGCGGCCTTCGCGTCCGATGTCGCCGATCTCAAACCTGGCGATTTCATTGTTCATACCACCCACGGCGTCGGGCAGTTTCTGGGGATTCGCGAGATCGTGCAAGCCGAGCAAAAGGGCGACTTCATGTTGCTCGAATATGCGGGCGAATCGAAATTGTACGTTCCGTTGACGCGCCTCGATTTGGTGCAGAAGTATCGCGGCGCCGGTGAGGGGAAGCCGCATCTCGACCGGCTTGGAGGGGTTACCTGGGAGAAGACCAAGTCGCGCGTCAAAGCCAAAATGCGCGATATGGCGGACGAGCTTTTAAAGCTGTATGCGCAGCGCCGCATGGCCAAAGGCTTTGCGTTCTCACGCGATAGCAATTGGCAACGCGAGTTCGAAGACGCTTTTGAGTACACCCCGACCAAAGACCAGGTAAACGCCGTGATGCAAATCAGAGGCGATATGGAAAGCGAACAGCCTATGGACCGGCTGCTGTGCGGTGACGTGGGATTCGGCAAGACCGAAGTGGCCATGCGCGCAGCTTTCAAAGCGTTGGGCGATGGCAAGCAAGTAGCCGTGCTCGCCCCCACCACCGTTCTCTCTTTTCAGCATTACGAGACATTCCGTCGCCGCTTCGCTTCTTTCCCGGTCCGCGTCGAGCTGGTCAGCCGCTTTCGAACTGCAAAGGAAATTAAAGCGGTTTTGGAAGATCTCGCGGCAGGCAAGGTAGACATTTTGATCGGCACGCATCGCTTGCTCTCAAAGGATGTGCAGTTCTACGATCTCGGCCTGCTGGTGGTAGACGAAGAGCAGCGCTTCGGAGTTCGTCACAAGGAGCGTTTGAAACAGCTCAGGCACAACGTCGACGTGCTGACCATGAGCGCCACGCCCATTCCTCGAACTCTCCACATGTCTCTGCTGGGCTTGCGGGACATGTCTGTTATCGAGACCGCGCCCAAAGATCGCCTCACCATCAATACAGTGGTGGCGCACTTCAACCCCGATCTGATCAAGTCCGCGATCGAGCAAGAGCTCGCGCGACAGGGGCAGGTTTACTTCGTCCACAATCGCGTCGACACGATATTCATGCGCGCTGCGTTCATTCAGGAGCTGCTTCCCGCGTGCCGCATTGCGGTCGGCCACGGGCAAATGGGCGAGGCGGAGCTCGAGCGAGTCCTGCTCGGGTTCATGAAGCACGAATTTGACGTCTTTGTCTGCACCACGATTGTTGAGAACGGTCTCGACATTCCGTTGGCCAACACGATTGTCATCGAAAATGCCGAGCGATATGGCCTCAGCGAACTCTACCAGTTACGCGGCCGCGTCGGACGTTCGAATCGGCGTGCGTACGCTTATCTTCTGGTACCGGCCGACACTCAGCTCAGCGAGGTGGCACGTAAGCGGCTTGCGGCGCTGAAGGAGTTCAGCGATCTGGGCGCTGGTTTCAAAATCGCGGCTCTGGACCTGGAGCTTCGCGGCGCGGGCAATCTGCTTGGCGGTGAACAACACGGACACATTGAAGCAGTCGGATATGACACTTATGTCCGGCTCCTGGAAGAAACCGTTAAGGAGCTGAAAGGCGAGGAAGTGCCGCTCGAAATCCATGCGTCGCTCAACCTGGGGCTCGACATCCGGATCCCCCCCGCTTACATTTCGGATGAAGCACAGCGCTTGCGCTCTTATAAGCGGATCGCAGATGTAAAGGATGACGAGCATGCCAAGCGCGCGTTAGAGGAACTGGCGGACCGCTACGGATCCGTTCCGGAAGAAGTCACGAATCTGGTGCGATTCTCGTTGCTCAAGAGTCTCGCGGCTCGCGCTGGGGTCGAATCCATCGACCGCCGGCAAGGAATCGGCAATATCAAGTTCCATCATCAATCCAAGATCGATCCCTTGAAGCTGATGGCACTGGTCCGCAACACACCCGGAGCGCAGTTCACGCCCTCGGGCGTTTTGAAGCTGCCGCTCGCCGCCTCGAAGAACCCGGCTCAGCTTCTCGAAGAACTGAAATCGACGCTGCTGGAGCTGGCCGGCGAACAGCGAGCCAGCGCGAAAACTCCTGTCGCCGCCGAATTGTAGCCTTCGCTGGCCAGCCCACATTAGCTGCGCCATTGAGACCTGACTCTTGCGATAATGAGGAAAAGCATATGAAGTGTAAGTGTCTCTGCCTGCTGGCATTCGCTACGGTGTGTCTGGCCGCTGATAACTTCACTGTGGTAGACCAGATCGTCGCCAGAGTAAATGGCGATATTGTCAGCCAGGATGAACTGCAGCGGTTGAGCCGCGAGGTCGTGCAAGAGCTGAAGGCTCAAGGCGCGACTGATCCGCAGGTGCGGCAGCAGTTGGACGCTCGCGAGGCCAACATCCTTCGCGATCGCATAGACGAATTGCTGTTGATCCAGAAGGCTAAGGAACTGAATATCAATGTCGATTCCGATGTCACCAAGTACATGGCGAACCTCCAGCGGCAATCAGGAATGACGGACCCTGACAAGTTTCACGAGTACGTTCGCCAGCAGTCCAACATGAGCTACGAAGATTTTCTGTCGGAGACCAAAAATCAGTTCCTCACGCGAGAGGTCATCGGCCAGGAAGTCGGACGGCACGTGAACTTCACCGATAAGGAAGTCGAAGATTATTACAACGCCCACAAGAAGGACTTTGTGCGTGAAGAAAAGGTGTATCTCAGCGAGATATTGATTTCCACGGAGGGCAAAGATCCGGCAGGAGTCGCCGCGGCTGAAAAGAAAGCCAAGCAGATTGCCGATGAAGCGTCGAAGGGCGAGCGCTTTAGCGATCTGGCACGTGACAACTCGGACGCTATCACCGCCAAGGACGGGGGCGTTCTCGGCGGCTATCAGAAGGGCTATCTCGCAAGCCAAATCGAAGACGCAGTCTGGAAATTGCCAAAGGGCGCGGTGACGCCGCCGATCAAGATGCCGACCGGTTTCGAGATCTTTAAGGTAGAGGATCACACGAAAGCGGGCTTAGAGTCGCTGGCGGATGCGAAATCGGAAATCGAGAATCTTTTGTATGGACCCAAAATGCAGCCCAAGGTGCGGGAGTATTTGACCCAGCTCCGGAAGCAGGCGTTTTTACAGATCAAACCAGGCTTTGTCGACACCGGCGCTGCCCCGGGCCAGAATACGGCGTGGCAGGATCCGGCTCAGTTGAAGCCCGAAACAGTAACCAAGGCGGAAGTCGAGCAGAAGACCCGCCACAAGCGTCTTCTCTGGGCAATTCCGATTCCTGGTACGGAAACCTCAGTCAACGGAAAGAGTAGTTCGCGATAGCTGTCGTATGAAGTCGCCGTATCTCGGCAACCTCGTGCCGAACGACGTTGTCACGGCACAGTTCCTCGTACTTTCGAAAGAAATCCGGCAGAAGAAGACCGGTGAACCGTATTTGGCGCTCCATCTCGCCGACCGCACCGGCGATATCGAAGCGAAGATGTGGGACAACGTCAGCGAGATAATGGACACTTTTGATCGCGAGGATTTCGTCAAAGTCAAAGGTCTGATCCAGGTTTATCAGAACCGTTCGCAATTCACGGTTCATCGTTTGCGGCGCCTCGAAGAGCACGAGGTAGATTTTGCGGACTACTTCCCTTGTTCGGACCGCGATCCGGAAGAGATGTTCGAGGAATTGCGGGGCATCATTGGGAATTTGCAAAATCCGCATCTTCGGGCGCTTCTCGACGCGGTATTTGCCGACTCACACCTTGCGAGGCTCTATAAAATTGCGCCGGCCGCGAAGAACATTCACCACGCCTGTAGAGGCGGCCTGCTCGAACATGTTCTTTCGCTCTGCTCGTTGTGCCGGCTTATCGGCCCACATTACCAGGGGATCGACCTGGATCTGCTGCTCACGGGCGCGATTCTTCACGATATCGGAAAAATCGAAGAGCTCTCGTACGCGCGCAGCTTCGGATACAGTGCGGAAGGACAACTCCTCGGTCACATCGTTATCGGATTGCGAATTGTGGACTCGAAACTCGATCGGCTTACGGGTTTTCCACCCAAGCTGCGAACGTTAGTCGAGCACTTGATTATCAGCCATCACGGCGAACTGGAGTTTGGATCGCCGAAAGTGCCGGTGTTCGCCGAGGCGCTGCTGCTCCATCACCTTGACAACCTGGATTCCAAGATGGACGCTATGCGGAACGCGATTAAGCGCGATCGTCAGATCGACGGTGAATTCACGGGATGGGTCTCATCGCTGGAACGGATTCTGTTGAAGAAGGAGCGCTTTCTCGGAAATGGCGAGCCGGCCCCGAAGCCCGCATCGGAACCGAAACCAGGAACTATCGGGGATTCGATCGGAGCCCAGCCGGCTCAGGAAAAGCCCGTTTCGACGACGCTGTTGGGAGAAAAACTGCAGGCTGTTCTTGGGCCGCGCAAGTGACGACGAGTGTTACCATTGAGAGTTGTCAGGCTCCGGGCTTCGTGCAATGGGCGGTTGTAAACCCCGCCAGGTCCGGAAGGAAGCAACGGTAGCGGCTTAGCCCGTGTGCCGCGGATCACCCGGGGTCTGGCAAGCGCACTCTCAAGCCTGGAAACTCCCCCGAATTTCCTGCATTAAGTGGTTTCATGCCCGGCCCATCACTTGCTCCAGAACGGCGTCCGTACCAAGTCATCGCCAGAAAATACCGTCCGCAGACCTTTGCCGATCTGATCGGCCAGGAACACGTTCAGCGAACGCTCGCGAACGCAATCGAGAGTAATCGGCTGGCTCACGGATACATCTTTTCCGGCCAGCGCGGCACGGGGAAGACCACCGTTGCACGCATCCTCGCGCGCTGCTTGAACTGCGTTAACGGCCCAACCCCCACTCCTTGCGGAGTTTGCGCGAGCTGCACCGAAATCAGCGCTGGAAATTCGATCGACGTGATCGAAATCGATGCGGCCTCAAACCGGGGCATCAATGAAATGCGGGAGATTCGCGAAAACGTGCGCTATCGGCCGGCACGCGACCGCTACAAGGTCTTCATCATCGATGAGGCGCACCAGATCACGAAAGAAGCGTTCAATGCACTGCTGAAAACGCTGGAAGAGCCGCCGGAATGGGTGGTGTTCATCCTGTGCACGACGGAAGCTTATGAAATCCCGAACACCATAGCCTCACGATGCCAGCACTTCACCTTTCGCTCGGTGGATTTTACCGAACTGATACAGCGCATGCAGTACATTGCCGCCCAGGAGGGCATTGAAGCCAGCAACGACGTTCTCTCGGTCATCGCGCAAGCGGGAGAAGGAAGCGTTCGCGATGCACTTTCAGCGCTCGACCAGGCGATCGCCTGTTGCGGAAACACGTTACGCGTTGAAGATATCCGGGGACTGCTCGGCATGTTCGGAGTCGAGTCGCTCTCCGCGGTTGCCGAGGCCATACACAAGCAGGATGGCGCGCGCATGCTCGATATCGTCGAGGGGCTGGAGCGCAACGGAAGAAGTCTGCAGCACTTCTGCCGCGAGCTGTCGCGATACTGGCGCAACTTACTGGTTTCAAAGATTGCCGGGAAGCCTACGCGGCTGATTGCCGCCTCTGAGCGCGAACAAAATGCATTGCTCGAAGTGGCGGGCTGGTTCAGCGAGGAGGATCTGACGCGCTATTTGAACCTGACGCTCGATCTGTATAAAGCGCTGCAGTCCTCGCTTCAGCCGCGTCTGCATCTGGAGCTCGGGCTAATTAAGCTAGTG
>JAVKSW010000056.1:0-10432 GCA_039583505.1 Bryobacteraceae bacterium
TCCATAATGACTGTCGGTGTGATATTCAGCGCCAGAAAAAAGCTCTCGATGATAGTCCGCATGTTGCTTCTGGCGGGGTAGAGAAGAAACTTGGCGGATGCCAGTTCATCCGTGGAAATAAATCCCACGCTGCTGCCCCGCACGGGCTTGTTCGATGGCCGCAGGATGAGCAGTTCTTCGTCGAATAAAGTGGTGACTTTGAGGTTCGTTTGATCGTACGGCAGTGAGATCAGCGCCAGATCGAAGCGCCGGTCCAGGAGGCCCGCTACCATCTCTTCCGTTGGTGAAACCGTAACTTGAATCGTTGAATTCGGAAATTTTTCCCGCAGCAGCCGCAGCGGCCGCCCAAGGCGGTGAATCAACGTTGTCGCTCCGGTTGCAAGATGAAACGGATGCACGTCCACGTTGGGATCGTTCGCAAATTCCTGCTCGATTCCCCGAACCTTGCGCATCACTTCCTTCGCCAGTTCGCATAGGCGTTGCGCGGCCGGCGTTGGAAGAAACCGCTTGCCGGACCGAACGAACAGGTCGGTATGCAGCTCGGTTGCCAGATTGTGCAGTTGCAGACTCACAGCGCCGGGAGAGAGATAAACGCGCTCAGCCGCTCGCGTGACGCTGCCGCACTCCATAACCGCTAAGAATAATTCCAGCTGCCGGATGTCCATGGTCTGCCCGCTAGAGCAGGTACGCCCTTTAGAAGACTAACGCAGAGAGGGGCAAAACGGTAGCTTCTGTCTTTGGCCTGATGGCTGCTTTCCCTGAGGGGCTGGAGCGCTACTCGAGTTGGCAGCGCTCCGACGCGCGTTCCTGAATTCTACTGGCCAACTGCGCAGTTGAACAGCCATTGGATGCCGAATTGATCGGTGAGCATGCCGAAGCGCGCACCCCACGGCACGTTGCCCAACGGCATGATGATACGCCCGTTCTCGCCGATTGCGGCAAACAGGCGTTCGATCTCCGCGATCGATTCGCAATCCACCGAGACGGAAAAGTTGTTTCCGGCCTTGAGAGCGCCGCCAGGAGTCCCATCTGAGGCCATGAGCAGCGGCTGGCCGTTCCGCAATAGCTGGCTGTGCATGATTTTCGCAGCCGGATCGCTCGACGGTTTCCCGCTGCTGTCGGGCAGGGGGATCAGTTGGATTTCTGTTCCGATGCACTTCTGGTAGAAGTGCATCGCCTCGCGGCAGTTGCCGTCAAAGTGGATATAGGTGATCATGCTATTCATTGCGAGTTCTCCTTACGTACTCTGACTGCGCCGACGGAAAAAACTCATCGCGGTTCATTTAAAAGTTGGTCAGCCCTAACCCTAAGAGATCACGCGGGAAGCGTCAGAGGAAAACCGAAGTGCGGGAACAGATTCTCGGTGTCGAGGAAGGAGTTCACACCGGCGATCCGGTCTCCTGACAGCTCCAGAACAATCAGGGCCCACGCCGTGTGACCACCTTCAAGATTGGGTCGATATTGAGCGAAGGCCGGCCAGCCAGAGGCAAACGTGTGAACCAACCGCGAACCCCGGCAGCCGCATCCCAATCCGAGCATCCAGGTTCGAATCTCTTCGGGTCCTTCCAGCCACAGTGTGTACGGAGGCATGCAGAACGTTGCGTCCTGTCGCATCAAGGCCGTCAGGCTATCGACATCGTAGCTCTCGAAGGCCGCGACATAGCGGCTCAACATCCCCTGTTGCGCTTCCGTGAGTTCGCCGGGTTCTTCCACACTTCGTTTGGCGAGCGTCGCGCGTGCCCTTTGAAGGGCGCTGTTCACCGAGGTTGTGGATGTTTCTAGCGTCTCCGCCACCTCCGCTGCGGAGCACCCCAAAACCTCCGTCATCAGCAGAGCGGCGCGTTGTTTCGGCGCGAGATTTTGAAGCGCGGCGACGAACGCCAGACGGACACTTTGGCGAACAGCGGCACGCTCGGAAGGGTCAGCCTTACCGGGTAGAACCCGCGAGTCGAGAATCGGCTCAATCCAGTATTCTCGCGGCCGCTGCGTCAAAGACTCCACCGAAGGCGAACCGGACGATGGGCCGCCCTCCTCCATGGGGCGGGCCCGCCGCGCCCGGTTTTTCAACTCGTCCAAGCAAACGTTAGTCGCGATACGATACAGCCACGTCTTTACCGATGCGCGACCGTCGAACTGATCGAAACTACGCCATGCGCGAATCATCGTTTCCTGCACGGCGTCCTCGGCATCGAACGTGGAACCCAACATGCGGTAACAGTGTGCCCGCAGAGCCGGGCGATGAGCTTCAAGTTGGGCGAGATCCGCAGTCATCCGTAAAAAAGAATTGTAGCCCCGTTCTTGCGGCAGGCGACATTTTGTCATATTTGAAGCTGCAATTCAGGTTGCATCCCGTCCCGGAGGTGCTGTCATGAATCGGAACAAACGCCCCCTCTCCGTGACGGTCCTCGCAGCCGTCTATATAGCAGTCGGTGCAATCGGCTTTGTTGCCCATTTCTCCGAGTTCCAGGCGAGGGATGCGTTTCGAAATGACGCCGTCTGGATCGAACTCACCGAATTCTTAGCGATTGTCTGTGGAGTATTTATGCTCCGAGCCCGGAACTGGGCGCGGTGGCTTGCGCTCGCCTGGATCGCATTCCACGTCGTCCTGAGCTTTCACGCCTTTCGTGAATTTGCCGTCCACTGTTTGTTCTGCGCCGTGATTGCCTGGGTTCTTTTTCGTCCCGAGGCGGCGCGGTATTTTCGCGGTGCTGGAGTCGAACCAACTTAAATCAGACGTTCACACCGGATGCCAGGAAGCCGCCGTCAACTGCAATGCATTGGCCCGTGATGAAGCTCGCCGCATCGGACGCCAGGAAGATCGCCGTTCCCACGAGTTCAGTGATTTTCCCGAAACGCTTCATTGGAGTGCGCATCAGCAACTCGCGCCCCCGATCCGTTCCGTCCAGCAGCGCGGTATTGAGCTCAGTCCGAAAAACGCCGGGCGCAATTGCGTTCACGTTCACGCCCTTCTGCGCCCACTCGACCGCTAGGCTGCGTGTCAACCCCAGGACACCGGATTTCGATGCCGCGTACGCCGTCACTTCAAAGAAGCTCACGAACGAGTTCAGCGAAGCGATGTTGACCACTCGGCCTCGGCCGCTGTTTGCGAGCGGCTCATAGAAGCTCTGGCACGCCCGAAGAGTGCCCGTCAAGTTTACGTCCATCAGCGTGCTCCATTCAGCCTCGCTGATGTTCACGGTCGGTTTGCGGAAGATCTGTCCCGCGGAATTCACCAGGATATCGATGCGGCCTAAACCCCTCAGAACCGCTTCGCGAAGCGCGTCAATCGACGTCCTGCTCGCCGCGTCCACGGTCTGTCGAAGGCTCCGTCTGCCTGCGTTCTCGATCTCGTCTGCTACCTTCTGAACCAAAGCTTCGCGCCGGCCGGTGGCAACCACATCGGCGCCCGCGTGTGCCAGTCCCGCCGCGATTGCCCGGCCAATCCCGGACGTCCCCCCCATCACTACCGCGACACGACCGCTCAGGTCAAAAAGCTCTGTCGGCATTCAGCTCACGCTCCTAGGAATAGCGGCTCTATATGGCGTTCGAAGAGATTCGCAGTCACGTTCTTCGCGACCGTGGGCTCCATCGCGCCAAGCAGCCGAATATATCGATCCCCCATCTTCGCAGCTACCTTGAAGCCGACATGCAGTAGTTGACGGATGCTGCTGTTGTAGGCCGGAGATTCCGGATCGTGCCGCACCGCGGAAACAAACTGGTCCGAAGACCACTCGTTAACCTCAGCGGGCGCCGGGAGTTTTCGAGGGTCGACATCGATTACGGCTGCGTAAGGAGCGCACAGCTCATCCCGGTGAGAGTAAGCCTCGGCATAGATCTCCTTCGCCAAATCCAGCCCTTCGCCGCCGGCTTCCGCCAGACCGATCAGTTCCTCCAGCCACGTGGTGCCAGCGGTCTTCAGGTGAACGCCCGCGTCGAATCTCTTCATGGCCCGCCGGATGGGTTCGTAGATAGAAAACTTATCGCTGCCCGAATGTACGCTCAACTTGAGATTCCCCGGAAGCCCGTACCGCTGGACAGCAAAGGCAATCACTGCTACATCGCTGGAGAACTCTTCTGTAAATTTCGCCAGATCGCCTGCGTAATCCACGCCCTTGTTGAAGCGCCCGGTGAACTTCGGCGCGATCGTCTGAATGGGAATACCTTCATCGGCTATTGCCGCGAGGATGATCAGCAGCTCCACTGGAGTTTGCGGAAAATCCGTCTCGTCCATCGAAACTTCCGCTATGAATGAATCTTCGCCTTTATTCTCCTTCACATGGCGGTAAATGCGTCCCGCCTCAGCAATAGCCGCGAGGTATTTGCTCGCAATCTGACCCACCAGCGCGCGGTCCGTTCGGAATGAGCGATCCACGCCCGGGATGCGCAAGTCCCCAAGCAGTTCCCGATGAGCTTGGACGAACTTTTCTCTAGCAGCCTCCGGCGCCGGGCGGGCGATCAGATCGGCGACGTCGATGGTAAAGAAATCGCACGGTTTTAAAAACCTCTCGACGGTCGCCATTCCAATGTGATCGGCATCCACGAAATACGGCTTCTGCCAGTGCAACTCCGTTACCGCTCGATCGGCCGCCGACCTGGTACTCTGCGGGTCGGAACCGATGATCATGTGTTCCCGGTTCGATTTGTTCCAAACGGGAATGACCTCCACGCCGCGTTCCAGTGCCAGGATGCAGGCTCGCAACTGGGCCTTCGCCTGATGCGCAAACCGGTCACCAACTCCAAGAGAATATTTGGGCAATAAAATCAGGCTGTTCATATCATTAGACGTATGGATGCACTTTGCGACAACGAGCTCTTTATGTTTCACGTGAAACATGGACGCCATTCACCGTTACGTTATCCAGGTGGACGCCTTCTACGTTCTGAAAAAAATTACCCTTCTCGGCGTCGTTAAACGTACAGTGTGAAATGTTCACGCCGCTGATCGGTGTGCTGGCGTATCCCCGGAAGTAGAGCCCGTACTTGCTCTTCTGGCAGGTGACGTTGCTCACGAAGATATCTTTCACCGACGGCCGAAACGGTCCTCC
The DNA here is from genome assembly GCA_039583505.1 of Bryobacteraceae bacterium. Classification (GTDB taxonomy): domain Bacteria; phylum Acidobacteriota; class Terriglobia; order Bryobacterales; family Bryobacteraceae; genus Bog-105. The sequence continues at coordinate 5,046 of JAVKSW010000056.1, forward strand.
CTCGCCCTCTTCGTAATAAAAATCCACCTCGATGACCGATTCGGCCACCTGTCCAACCTCGACGTTCGAGAAGTGAATTCCTTCAATAACTCCGCCTCGATAGGAGTTCGTTTTGATTCGCAACGCCCGTTGCAGATGCGGGCTGCTCATCCGGCACCGGCGGACGTACACGTTACGAATACCGCCCGAAACCTCGCTCCCGATCGACACTCCCCCGTGCCCGTCGTTCATCGTGCAGTCTTGAATCACCACGTTCTCGCAGGGGACGTTCACGCGCCGTCCATCCTGGTTCCGGCCGGACTTAATCGCAATGCAATCATCACCGGTGCTGAACGTACAGTTTGAAATCAGAACGTCCCGGCAGCATTCCGGGTCGCAGCCATCGTTGTTCGGGCCATGACTGTCGATCCTGACGTTCCGGATGGTGACATTGCTGCACAGTACTGGATTCAGCTCCCACATCGGCGAGTTCTTCATCGCGAAGCCTTCGAGCAGCACATTTTGACAACGGTACGGCTGTACAAAGTTTGGCCTCAAGAAGTGACCTTCGCCGAACACGCGCTGTTCGACGGGCACGTTCTTATTTCCCATCTCCTCCACTAGCGTCTTGACGTCGGTGCCCGCGGCCGACTGCGTTCCCCTCTTTCCGCCACGTGCTCGCAGCCGCCACGGCCACCAATGGTCCGCATCCGCTTGCCCATCCAGCGTTCCCTCACCGGTGATGGCCACGTTCTGCTTCTCAAACGCGTAAAGGAACGGCGAGTAGTTCATGCATTCGGTGCTCTCGTAGCGTGTAAAAACAACCGGCAGATAATCCTTGGGATCGCGGCTGAATAACAGCGTGGCGTCTTTCAGCACATGCAAATTGACGTTGCTCTCCAGGTGAATGGCGCCAGTCAGAAAGCTGCCTCGCGGGACGATTACGCTTCCTCCGCCCGCCGCGCTGCAAGTCTGGATCGCCTTGCGGAGTGCATCGGTGCATTTCATCTGCCCATCGCCGACTGCACCGAACTTAGTAACGTCAAACTCGCGATCGGGGAATACAGGCCGCTGAATGTTGGCGAGAATCGCTTCGGCATTCCGGCCGTTTCCGATCTGCCGGGCCGCCAGCCTGCAGGCGGCGAGAGCAGCCGTGCTTCGCAATAGATCCCGCCGTGTCATCTGCTGAACTATAGGTTGCGCAATAGCCCATCGTCAAACCAATTGCTAAAACCCAGGCTTTAGCCGTGCTAAACAGTTCGCTCAACCTGAGACCTTAAGATACTTGTCGTACCACGTGAGATAGCCTTCACAGCGGTTGCGAATGATCGGCTTCATTGGCACAGCCGTTCATGGTATCGCTAGACAAGATGAGCGTACAATCTCACCCGGCCCCGATCGCAACCTGGCTTGAGTCCGTACTAGCCGATTGCCGCTATGCGTTGCGCGTACTGGCGCATGCCAAGGGCTTCGCTCTCGTGGCGATTTTCACTCTTGCGCTCGGAATCGGTGCTACCACTGCCATCTTCAGCGTCGTTCAAGGTGTCGTTCTCGCGCCTTTGCCGTACAAAGAACCGGATCGTCTGGTTCTTGTCTGGCTGTACAACCAGAGGCTGAAAAGTCCAATTTATCTGTCTTACTCGGACTTTCGCGACTGGCGCCGGAACAGCCGCTCCTTTGCTCGTATGGCAGCTTTCACGCCCCAGGGATTTAACCTGAGCAGCCCCGGTACGCCTGAGCATCTCAACGGTCAGCTACTAACCTGGGATTTTTTCCGTACGCTAGGTGTAAAACTCGCGTTCGGCCGGGAATTCACGTCCGCGGAAGATGTTTACGGCGGCGCCCGGGTCGCCATCATTAGCGACCGGCTCTGGAGAACGCGCTTCGGCGGACGCGTCCAGGTGCTTGGAAAATCCATGACACTGGAAGGCGTAAGTTATACGGTCATAGGCGTCCTCCCGCCCCGCTTTCGCTTCCTTGCCGATGCTGATTTCTTTGCTCCGCTCGGCCAGGCCGACCCGCTCCTGCTAGGAGATCGCACTACACATGACATCGCCTGCGTAGCGCGCCTGAGGCCAGGCTTTTCCGTTGAGCGCTCGCAGGCGGACATGAATGTCGTACAGGCGGACCTCGATCGCCTCTATCCCAACGAAGAGCGCGGACTCGGGACCACGGTCGAACCATTAAAGCAAGAAGTCATCGGGACTGTGGGCAGCACGATTCTGCTGCTGTTCGGCTCCGTCTCGGTAGTGTTGCTCATTGCTTGCGCCAACCTGGCAAACCTGTTGCTCGCTCGCTCGGTAGTGCGTTCGCGCGAATTTGCAGTTCGCTCCGCGCTTGGCGCCAATAGCGGCCGTATCATCCGGCAATCGATTACTGAAGCCGTCGTGCTGTCACTTCTGGGAGCTGCCGGTGGCCTTGGCGTTGCCGAGTGGGGGTTGAAGCCGCTCGTTGCAGCTCTTCCTGGAACGTTGGGTCAGAGCCACAGCATCGGTCTCAATGCTGGTGTTCTTCTTTTCACGTTGGGCATCTCCGTCTGTGTGGCGCTGATTTCGGCTTTCTTGCCGGCATTCAAGACTGCGCGGCTCGATCTACAAACCTCCTTAAGGCAGGGCGGCCGGGGCGATACGGGCAGCCATCGCGCTCAAACCATGTTCGTCATTCTCCAGATGGCACTTACCTTGGTGTTGCTCGTGGGCGCAGGGCTGCTATTTCGAACCGTCTGCCACTTATCGGAAGTGAATCCAGGTTTCGAGATCCGGCGAGTGATCACCTTTAAGATCGGCTTATCGCCCTCCGTTAAGAAAAGTGCTGCCGCCGAGCGCACTACCTATCAGCAATTAGCGGACCGGCTTCGCGCGATACCGGGCGTAGAGGCTGCCGAATTTACAACATTGGTTCCCCTAAGTGGAGACAACGACTCGCTCCCGTTCTGGGTCGGCTCCGAGGTTCCTGCGTCTATGGCCGAGGCGCCTCGGGCCATCTCTTACTCAGTCGGTCCTGACTACCTGAAGGTGATGGGCATACCGCTACTTCGAGGGCGTTTCTTCACCTTGCAGGATAATACCCACTCTGCTCCTGTGCTGGTCATCGATAGCGGACTGGCGCGGGCTTACTTCCCGGACAAAGATCCTGTTGGCCAGACTCTGTCTCTGATTCACGTGGGTTCGTTCCGTATTATCGGGGTCGTTGGGCACGTAGAGCATTGGGGTTTGGGCGGCCACGTCCGCTCCAGCCCTCACCAGGTTTATGGCTCCTTCTATCAGATTTCCGATCACTGGCTGCCCAGAATGTACGGTTCGGTCAGCGCGACTATTCGCACCTCACTCGACAGCGCAACCATCATGCCTGCGGTCCGGGCAGCCGTCTTGCAGGCAGGCGCTGACCAGCCGATTTATAACATTCGCACCGTGCAGGAGTTGGCCGCAAGATCGATGTCCCAGCGCTTTCCCATGATCCTGATGGGAACCTTTGCCGCTTTGGCGCTGTTACTCGCGTCGATCGGCACTTTCGGCGTCATCTCATACTCAGTGACACGGCGTGTCCAGGAGATCGGAGTCCGGATGGCGCTGGGCGCAGAGAAATCTCGGGTGTTCCGCATGATCATTGGTGAAGGCCTTCGGCTGGCTGTGATAAGCATCCTCATCGGAGGTGTCACCGCATTCACCGCCGCCAGACTGTTATCCGGTTTCTCCACCCTGCTTTACGGAGTCGGTAGCGCTGACCCTGTCACCTTTCTTTCGGTTTGCGTGCTTCTTACCGGGGTAACTGTTTTAGCTTGTTATGTTCCCGCACGCCGAGCCATGGCGATCGATCCCATGAAAGCTATTCGACACGAGTAAGTCGGTTCAGTAGTCGACACTAGAATACTAGGATCGGATTAGAGTTAGAGATTTGCAAAACGTGAACACCGACTCTGCATTGCCCACGTCAGAACTGTGCGCTTCATCGGCGGGCCTAGGGCGCTCTCGTATTCGACTTCTTTACATCGATAATCTCCGCTGGACCATGATCATCCTGGTCATCAGCATGCATGCCGCTGACACATACAGTCCGCTGGGGAACTGGTATTTCGTCGATAGACGCCCTCTTTCTGAACCAGCGCTTCTGACGTTTGCGGCTTGGCAGATGTATTTGCAGTGCTTTTTTATGGGACTGCTATTTTTCATCGCCGGATTGTTCGTTCCATCCTCATTCGACCGAAAGGGCAGTCTCCAATTTCTTCGTGACCGTGCGTTCCGGCTGGGGCTGCCAACCCTGCTCTATATGTTCTGCATCGGTCCCCTCACGGAGTACTACTTAGCTCACTCGTGGACATCGACGGAGCGAACATCGTTCCTTAATGAATGGATTAAGCATATTCGCAATGGGCAGTTTTTGCAGGAGAACGGACCACTCTGGTTCTGTGTCGCGCTCCTCATCTTTTCGGCTGCATACGCCCTCCTGCGTACCTGGCGTCCTGGCAATTTGGTGCCCGGCGTGAACGGGCGAGCGCCTGGAACCGGAGAGCTGATTGCTTTTGTCTTGGTCATGGCTACCTTCACGTTCCTGATCCGGATTGGCAGGCCGTCGCCATTCCTCAATATGCATTTGGAGGATTTTCCGCAGTACATTCTGTTGTTCAGTGCCGGCATTCTGGCGGCGCGGTGGGACTGGCTTCCGAAATTAAGCTTGAAAACGGGAATGGGATGGATGGCTGTAGCGCTGTCAGCAGGATTCGCCGCCTGGCTTGCCTTGCTCGTCTTTGGCGGCGCGCTGCACGGCCGAGGAGCGGATTATTCGGGAGGCTGGCACTGGCAGAGTGCCGCCTTCTCGCTGTGGGAAGCGCTCACTTGCGTTAGTTTGTGTTTTGGTCTGTTGACGCTATTCCGCGATAAGCTCAACTCGCAAGGACGCCTTGCAAAGTTTTTGTCTGATAACGCATTCAGCGTCTACGTTTTTCATCCACCCATTATCATCATTGCAGCGCGTTTGTTATCCCATGCGTCATGGCTTCCGCTCGTCAAATTTGCCACTCTCACGGGGGTCGGCGCAGTCGCTTCCTTCGGCTTAAGTGCTGTGTTATTTCGTAGAATTCCTGTTCTGCGTCGCATAATCTAGCGTGCGCTGTAAGAACTGTCCTGCATCGAATCGGTTGTTCGCTGACCTATCGCGTCCGCGACCATTTCATGCAGATGCCGGATCAGCCCGGCGAGCAGCCGCTATAAGATCATGCCTTTGCATCTATCGAAACTCCATCCCGCGCAGCAGCCCATCTCCCCAGCGCCCTTCTGCGAAGCCGCGTACTCTACTCGCACAGTCACCGGCGTTTGCGGCCCGCATGTGAATTCCGACGGCGCATTGCGCATCAACACATGTACCCGATCGGGAATCGCCAATTGCAGCGATCCTTCCGTCGTATCCACCTC
>JAVKSW010000057.1:0-10417 GCA_039583505.1 Bryobacteraceae bacterium
CCTTTCTCGCTCGACTTGCATGTGTTAAGCGCGCCGCCAGCGTTGATTCTGAGCCGGGATCAAACTCTCGTTTGATCGTTTTGAGTATTTGGCCCCATTCGAAAACGGGACCGCTAATCGCTCCGGCTTTTACTCAAAAAGTCTGACGAATTACTTCATTGCGTCCAACCAGATTGTCAATCAACTGCGCAGAACATCCAACGATAGCGGATTGCTCCGCAAAGTAGAATGCCTGCCGGCCTCGAAAGCCGTTTGAGTCCCGCCTGCCCCGACTAAATCCGGCGGGGCCGCGCTGAGACTCAGAAAAGTGTCGGGAATTAACCCTTGGTTCGGTAGCTTGGAATTACTTCAGGACTGCTTGAGAACTGCTATGGAGTCCAAATCGTGTTCAGCCTGTGGGGCTGAACCGGATCGCCTACCTACTTCCAGCTGGCGATCTAACGTCGCCCATCAGTTAGCTTATCAATCTCTCTCGATGTATGCAAGCGCTAAAACGAGCTTTGCGCTTACATGAATCGTTTCGCCGGAATACCTTCTTCTCAGGCGACTTATTCAGAATATCAAACCACTGACTCGCCTGCAAGCCCAGAGGAGGAAAGTTCTTGTGGAAATGGGCCGAGTCCTGCCGGCTCAAGGAATCCCGGTCTGATTTCCAGCTTTTCCACAGGTTGGGCCGGGTTTTCCTCAAGATTCCCACCCAAGACGCTCGTGCCGTACAACTACCGTAGAGCTTGTCTCGGCCCAATCCGCGCACTCTTCCGTTCGGTACGACGCACTCCACGGTGCATGCGTTCTTCACCCGTCACCGACAGCATCCCGATCAGCGCAAAGTACCACCCACATACGCCCAGGCGGGCAAACGGATAATCGACAGTCGCGTGGAGGCATAGCGCGATGACGCCGATGCCCCATACGGATCGAATGGCTGGCCTGATGCTCCACACAAAAACGGCAAACATGATCGCTGAAAAGAAAATACCTCCCTCCGCCGTCCACTCGAGCCAATCGTCGTGCGCCCGGTTAACATACGTTCCGTCGTCGTAACGGGCAAACATCCGGTAAACAGGCACGTAGGTGCCTAGGCCCCACCCGGTCAACGGCCGCTCGCGAATCATCGCGACAGAAGACGCGTTGATGTCGCGGCGCACCGCGAGTTGATCGCGCTGTTGCAGTTTGTGACTCAGCGTGTCAAGGCCCGCTGCGTACGCGAACAGAACGCTCACTAAAACCGCGGACGCCGCCGCCACCAGAAACGTCCTCTCGCGATTTCGGAAATAGGCGATCACCATCACGGCCATGAACTCGGCGATCGCCAGAGCACTCCCTGCCCTTGAACCGGAGGCGACCACAGCGCCGATTTGCAGTCCGCTCAGAACCAGGTAGGGAACCGCGGGTTTCGATCGACTAACCGCCAGCCAAAGCGTAATCGGAAGAACCAGCTCGATGAACTGCGAGAAATTATTCCAGTATGCGAACGGACCGTTCACGGTGGCATAGCGACTTTGAATCAGCCAGAAGTATTTGCTCGTGTGCGAGGCCTGCTCCAGCAGGTCGAGCACGCAAACGGCGCTGCCAAAAACCACCAGGAACAACCGGAAACGTGCCGCTATGTGCCGGTCCTGAAAAATCCGCGCGCCCACTAAGGTGATTGCCGCCGCACTGAACCAGAAAAGCACGCCCGTCCAGCCGTTATAAGCCATCCCTTGTGTCGGCCAAAGCGCCCGTGCGACGCCATAGCAGGCCATCAGCAACAAGCAGACCACCGGAAGGTGGATAGTGAGTCTCTGTCGGAAGGACCAGGCGAAATAGAACGCGGTCAGAAGAAATGTGCCGGCAGAAACAAACCCTGGCGCAATGTCTCCCCCATCCATCGTCGTCAGCGTGTAGGCCGCCAACACGCCGAACAACCACCAGAACGCGATCTGCTCCCGAATTTGTGAGGTAAACGCCAGCGAGACAGAGCGTTCGCGCGCGCCTACGGCCATTGACCGTAGGATCTCATTTCCCCGTGTAGACCACGCGCCAAATCGATTTGGAAACGTCGTCGGAGACCATGAGCGACCCATCCGGCGCAACTGCAACACCCACCGGCCGGCCCCAGGCGTCTCCCTGCGGTGTAACGAACCCCGTCAAAAAATCCTCGTAAACGCCATCCGATTTTCCATTATTCAGAGGCACGCGGACCACTTCATAGCCGGCGCGAACAGACTTGTTCCATGAGCCATGTTCGGCAGCGAAGATATCGCCTTTATAATCGGCCGGAAACTGCTCGCCTTCGTAAAAGGTCAATTCGAGCGACGCATTATGTGGCTGCAGAAGAACGTCGGGAACAATCGCCTTGTCCTTCAACTCCGGATGCTTGCCCTCCAGTCGCGGGTCCTGGTGAGCGCCCATATAGTAATAGGGCCAGCCATAGAATCCGCCCTCTTTTACAGAGGTGATGTAGTCGGGCACCAGGTTGTCACCCAGTGCATCTCGCTCGTTCACCGAGCACCATAGCTGGCCAGTCGTCGGATTAATCGCGATACCAACGGGATTGCGGATGCCGTACGCGTAAACCTTGACGAACTTACCGTCCGGTGTGAACTCCAGAATATTGGCTCGATGAAATTCGGCCGGATGCGTGTCGGGATCGTTCACGTTCGAGCCCGAACCCACGGAGACGAACAGCTTCGCGCCATCCGGTGAAAACGCCAGATCTCGCGTCCAATGTCCGCCGCCAGCCGGAATGCTGGGTATCACGACCTCCGCCGCGCCACTCGCCTTTAGCTCACCGGTGTGATAAGGAAACCGAACCACTGAGTCCGTATTGCCAACGTAGAGCCATTGCGGATTGCTGCCCCTGGGATAAAACGCCATGCCGAAAGGCCGCTTCAGACCTGTCGCGAACACCGACCTCTGTTCCGGCTTGCCTTCCTTCGTGATCCCTCGAAAGATTTCTATCTGGCCGCTGTAACTGTCCGCCAAAAAAAGATCGCCGTTGGGTGCCGTTCGAAGCTCGCGCGGCAGAGTCATGCCATCGTTCGCGTACAACTCCACCTTGAAACCCGCCGGCGCTTGCGGCCACATGTTCGAGGGCCTGGGAACATCCTTGGGCGGGTTTCCTGCCGACTGTGTCGCGTACGGCTGCGGAAGATCGGCGACCGTGATCTTCCGGAAATCGCCCGGCTTCTCGGTTCGGTAGTCGTCAAACGCCGACGTACCCGTAATCACGTTCTTTACGGCGCTACTGTCGGGCCGCGGCCCAGCCGCCCGGATCAGAACTGCCGCCGGAATCGCCATCAAAACACCTGGCACAACCCATCGAGCGAGCTTCATGGCATTCATACGTTCTCACGTTAGATGTGAAAGCGCACGGGAAAGTAGCAAAACTCACTCAAGAATACGAGTGCGACTTAGCTTGCACTGTTCAAATTTCGCAGATCGTTCAGTTCTATACGGCCGGTGTAAATCGACATACCAATCGCGCAGTGAAGCCCCATTCCGAGTAACATCTTTACGTCATCGATCGTCGTAATGCCCCCCGCCGCAATCAGCTCGCGCGAAGTCCTTTGCCGCAAGCTCTCGAACCATCGCATGTCGGTGCCCTGCATCATCCCCTCTTTATCGACATACGTGCAAAGAAAACCGGAGCAATACGCCTCGAATTCCGGTATTACGTCCAGGGCTGTCCACCGCGTTGATTCCTTCCATCCTTTGACGACAATCTGGCCCGCTCTGCTGTCCAGAGCAATAGTGACCCGGTCCGCGCCGATCGCTTCGCTCAATGCGCTCAGAAATTCCGTGTTAAGACCAGCGCTGGAAAATGCGGCTGTTCCCACGATCACGCGATACACACCTCGCTCGATCAACTCCCGGGCGCGTTCGATGGTTCGTACCCCTCCGCCGGCCCGTATAAGCGCGAGACTTGCAAGATCTTCAACGGCTGCGGCATTTGAACCTCTGCCCATAGCTGCGTCCAAGTCAATCACCTGGATCTGCGGAAACCCGAAAAAGCTTGCCACCACTTCGCGCGGCTGCTCCAGCTCCAAGGCCTTTTCACGGCCCTGCACCAGTTGCACCACTTTCCCGTCCATCAGATCGATGCACGGAATGATCATGCTGCCGGCCTGACCGGAACGTGCGCCTCCATCAGAGCCCGCTTTAGATCCTCAACCGTGTACGTCCCATAGTGAAAAATGGATGCGGCCAGCGCCGCGTCGGCCCTTCCGTCGGTAAGTACTGTGATGAAGTGTTCCGGCTTCCCCGCCCCGCCCGAAGCGATCACGGGAATCGTGGTCGCCTCTGCCACCGCACGCGTCAATTCGCAATCGAACCCCGTTTGCACGCCGTCGGTGTCCATCGATGTCAGCAGGATCTCCCCGGCCCCCAGTTCCTGTCCGCGATCCGCCCATTCGACGGCATCCATCCCTTCATCGTGCCGGCCGCCTTGCGTGTAAACATTCCACTGGCCCGGGCGCGCGCGCCGGGCGTCGATGGCCAAAACCACTGCCTGCGCCCCAAATTCAAGACTCAATTCCCGGATTAATTCTGGCCTGCGGACTGCCGCCGTGTTCACGCTGACCTTGTCGGCGCCCGAAAGAATGATCTTGCGAGCGTCCGCGACTGTTCGTATGCCGCCCCCGACGGTGAGCGGGATGAAAACCTTCCGGGCGGTGCGCGCAACCAGGTCCGCCATAATCTCCCGCGCGTCGCTCGATGCCGTGATATCGAGAAACACCAATTCGTCGGCGCCTTGCGAGTTGTAGCGTTCCGCAAGCTCAACCGGGTCTCCCGCGTCTCGCAGGTCGACAAAATGAATCCCTTTCACGACCCGTCCGCCCGTCACGTCCAGGCACGGAATGATGCGTTTCGCGAGCATCACACTTTGAGAAAATTCTTAATCACGTGCAATCCCATCTCGCCCGACTTTTCCGGATGGAATTGAACGCCGTACACGTTATCTTTTTCGAGGATCGCGGTATAGGGATGCATGTATGTGCAGGTCGCTGCCGTCGCATCCATAACCGGCACGTAATAACTGTGCGCGAAATAGGTAAAGGTTCCGTCGCCCAGGCCCGTCAGCAAGCGGCATTGTTTACGTTGGCTCAGCGAATTCCAGCCCATGTGCGGGATCCGCGCGTCGCCTGTGAAGCGCTTCACGGTTCCGGGAAAGAGGCCCAGCCCAGCGCTGCCGGGCGACTCTTCGCTGTTCTCGAACAGGCACTGCAGGCCGATGCAGATCCCTAGAAATGGGACAGCTGCGCGAATTCGATTGATCACTGGCTCGCGCAATGCAAGCTCATCCATGGCGCGCATCATCTGCCCAAAATGCCCCACGCCCGGCAAGATGATTTTCGTTGCTCGCTTGACAATTTCCGGCTGGTTCGTCACTTCGTATTCGGCTCCGAGTTCTTCCAGCGTGTTCTGCACGGACCGTAGGTTCCCCGCCCCATAGTCCACAATTGTCGTCACAACAGCCCCTTCGTCGAAGGAAGCTGGCCCTTTAGCCGTTCATCGGTTGAACACGCATAGCGCATCGCCCGCGCGAAACATTTAAAAACCGCTTCAATCTTGTGATGGTTTGAGCGGCCGTAGAGAACCTTGGCGTGGAGATTAGCTCCCGCGTGCTGCGTGAATCCGGTAAAGAAATCTTCGAGCAGCTCCGTTTGCAGGTCCCCGACATGCACCACGTTCACTTGATGGTCATACACTAGGGCCGGACGCCCACCAAGGTCTACGGCAACTACGGCCAGCGATTCATCCATCGGCTGCACGAAATAACCGGCGCGATTAATTCCGCGGCGATCGCCCAAAGCCTTGGAAAATAGCTCGCCCAGCACAATGCCGGTGTCTTCCACCGTGTGATGCTGATCCACGTCTAAATCGCCGCTGGCGGCAAGCTCCAGATCGAATCCACCGTGCTTAGCGAAAAGCTCGAGCATGTGATCGAGGAAACGAACCGCCGTCGAGATTTTGTACACCCCGCTGCCTTCAATCCGGAGAAAAGCGGCAATCTGCGTCTCGTTGGTGTTTCGCTCGACTTTGGCCTCTCTCATTTCGGCTCTCGAGCAGCGCCTTCAACCAATGACTCCAATTCATTGATGTCTTGAATCACCGCCAACGCGCCGCAGTCCCATAGGATCTCCGCAATCTCTAAATGTCGCGGATTGTGCACTGTGGAAACTCCGATGAAGGGCACGCCAGCAGCCTGTGCGCTACGTGCATCATCTACGGCGTCCCCCAGATACCAAATAATCTTGTTCGGATGATCGCGTTGAATAAGCTGCAGTCCATCGGGCGCCGGCTTCGGCTCCGCAACGCATTCATCTGTGATCAGCGGATGGAATCGAATATCTTGTGCATAGCGGCCGAGCGTAACGTCCGCCTCGTATTTAGCTCGGCCAGTAAAAATCGCCAGCGAAGCCCGCTCGGCCAGCCGCTCGAGCAGGCCCGGGTTGGGCATCCACTTTTCAAACCGAATCAGGCCATCTCCGTTTTCCCCGAGAAACACCCGGTTGAAATAATCAACCACATCGGCATAGTCCACCTGCTTTCCGCGATCGGAAATCAGCCGCTGCGAGAGTAGCCAATCGTTATTCCATCCACCGGCATTCTTGAAAGTTTGAATCTCGTCCTGCGAGACCACGTCGCCTGTGAAATGCCGCACCGTCTCGCGGATCGCTTCTCGATAGGAACCCATCACTTCGACGAGCACCCCGTCCATGTCGAAGACGATCACCTCAGGAGCAGCAATCCCAGTTACCAAATCTGCTCCAGTTCATCCAGAAATTGCCGAATCTGGTCGCGAGTTCCCAAGGTAACTCGGACGTATCCCGGAAGCTCGTAACTGCGGTCACGCACCAGCACTCCCCGGCTCCGTAGTTCGTCCCGAATAGCGGTTGCTCGTTCACCCGCTTGGAATAGAACGAAATTGGCTTGGCTCTCGACATACGGGATTTTCAGCCGCTCCAGTTCTACGTACAGCAGCTCGCGAGCCGTGAGAACTTCTAGCACATATTCTTCGACGAATGTCTGGTCCTGCACCGCAATGCGTGCCGCCATTGCCGCTATCGAGTTGACGCTGTACGGCGACTGTGCTTTTCGCATGTGCGCCATGTTCGCCGCATTGGAGAAGATACAACCGCAGCGCATCGCGGCCATGCCGTAAACCTTCGAAAATGTCCTGCTCACAAGCAGATTCGCATGCTCTTCGATCAACGGTAAGACCGTAATGCCGCTGAATTCGTAGTACGCCTCGTCCACCAGCACAGCGGCATTCGTAGCCTTCGAAAGAACACGTTCGATCGCCGCGACATCTGTCCCTGTGCCCGTCGGGTTGTTCGGGTTGCTGATGAATACGGCCCGCGTATCGCCGCTCACGCGCTCAATCAGCTCTTCGAAAGGAAATGCTAGCGTGTCGGGACGGTAATCCACCTCGCCGATGTTCGCGCCCGCCAACTGTCCATAGAACTTGTACATCGCATATGAAGGCCGCAGCACTAGCACTTCGTCACCTGGATTGACGTAAGTATTGATCAACAGTTGAATTGCTTCGTCGGTGCCGTTTGTCAGCGTCAGTTCGTCGATCCCCACGTCGAAATGCCGCGACAAGTCTTCGAGTGCGTAATCGTATTCGGGATAGATGCTTAGATCCGCGGCCGTCAGATATCGCTTGATGAAATCAAGTACGTGCGGCGGAGCACCGACTGTATTCTCGTTGAAGTCGAGCCGTAATTTGTTCCGGCGGCCGCCCGTCGGCGGATGATAGGGATCCATGCGTCGTACCGCTTCACGCGGCGTGAGCGCCTGCCGTCTTGCTTGTTCCTCTACTTGTTCTGCTAACTTACTGCCCAAAGCGAACCTCCACGGAGCGTGCGTGCGCCTCCAGACCTTCCGCTCGCGCAAGCGTTGTAATCGTTCCTGCCAACTCCCGCAGCGCCGGCCGCGAGAGCTCCTGAACGGCTATCACCTTCACGAAATCTGCCGCTGACAGCCCGCCGCGCACCCGCGCTTTACCGCCTGTCGGCAATACATGGCTCGGGCCCGCGGCGTAATCTCCCGCGGCTTCCGGTGAGTTCTGTCCCAGAAAGATCGTTCCCGCATTCTTAATCGACCCAAGCAGCGATGCGTCGTATAGACTCAAGTGCTCCGGCGCGCAGTGGTTCGCAACTGCCACTCCCATCTCCATGTTAGGAACAATAAAGATCGCGCTACCATCGTCGATCGCGTGGCGCGCTGGATCCGCCGTCGGAAGGCTGGTGAGCTGGCGTTCCAGCTCCGCCGATACAGCTTTCGCAAGCGATTCCGATGTGGTGATCAAGAGAGCACTCGCCATGGAATCGTGTTCAGCCTGTGCCAGCATGTCTGCGGCAATTACCTTGGCATCCCCTTCCGCGGTGAGGATCAACGTCTCAGTTGGGCCCGCTACGAAATCAATTGCTACCTCGCCAGCCAGCAGCTTCTTCGCTGCAGCGACGTAAGCGTTGCCGGGTCCCACAATGCGATCCACCCGCGCAATCGTCTGCGTTCCAAGCGCCATCGCGGCAATCGCCTGAGCGCCGCCTACACGATACAGTTCCCGCAGGCCGAGCATGTGTGCGCAGCCCATAATCTCGATCGACGGTTTCGGCGAGGTCACGCAAATGCGGGGTACTCCGGCCGCTTGCGCCAGCACAGCCGTCATTAGCAACGTCGAGGGCAGCGGATAGCGTCCCGATGGAACGTAGCAGCCAACCGACCCGAGCGGCCGAACAATCCATCCCAGCTTGCGGCCGGGCGCCAATTCTTCGAAGCGATCCCGCGGCAATTGCAATTCAGCAAACTGGCGAATGTTGTTGATCGCTATCTCGGCGGCGTTGCGCACTCGCGCCTGCATGCCGTCTGCCGCCCGCCTGAGCTCGTCTTCTTTTACGCAGAGCGGCAAGTCGCCCAGCCCATCGAACTGGCGCGCGTAGCGGAGCAGCGCCTTGTCCCCTTCTTCGCGTACGCCTTCAATAATCGGCCTGACCGCGTCCTCGTACGCGCTCGACACAAGCCGCGCCGTTCTTGCGATCGTCGGTTCCTCGATGTGCAGGATCTTGATCATGCGCTTACATGACGATCTTGTTGAGCGGGTACTCGACGATACCTTGCGCCCCGGCTTCTTTGAGCCTCGGAATGATATTGCGCACCGTGGTCTCTTCCAGAATCGTGTTCACCGCCACCCAAGCTTCATCGCTGAGCTGCGAGACGGTCGGGTTTTTCAGCGCGGGAAGAACCGAGAGCACACTCCGTAGATCTTCTCTCCGAACGTTTAACATCAGCCCCACTTTGTCCAGCGCGCTCATCGCACCTTCGAGCAGCAACTTGATGTCTTGCAGTTTGCGGCGCTTCCAATCGTCCGCCCAGGATTCGGAATTGGCGATCAGCTGGGTGTTTGATTCAAGGATGGTCTCCAGTATGCGCAGCTTGTTCGCTCTCAGCGAAGATCCCGTCTCCGTCACCTCCACAATCGCATCGGCCAGTTCAGGAGGCTTTACTTCCGTTGCACCCCAACTGAACTCCACTTTGGCTTGTACACCCTTGCTCGTCAGGTAACGTTTCGTCGTACCGACCAATTCTGTCGCGATGACTTTGCCTTGTAAGTCTTCGACGCGGTGGTATGGCGATGCCTCCGGTGCCGCAAGTACCCATCGGACTTTGCCAAAACTCTGTTTCGCATAAATCAAATCGGCGATCGTCTCCACCCGTGCTTCGTTTTCTTCAACCCAATCCCGCCCCGTGAGGCCGGCGTCCAGCACTCCGTCTTCGACGTAACGCGCCATCTCCTGCGCGCGAATCAGCATGCACTCGATCTCCGGATCGTCAATCGACGGAAAATAGCTTCGGCTGCTGGTGGTTATATTGAAACCGGCGCGGCGGAACAGGTCGATCGTTGCGTTCTCCAGACTCCCCTTCGGTATTCCCAGCTTCAGCTTCACCGATCGGCTCCATACACTGCATCAGGGTCGTAAGCTCTTTGTTCGGTCTCAACCCAACTGCCGCTTCGCAGCGAACGGTAGAAGCAGCTCTCATATCCGTTGTGGCACACACCGGGGCCGATTGGCTCGGCTTCGACAAGCAGCGCATCGCCATCGCAATCCACCGCAATCGATTTGAGAATCAGATGATTTCCGGAACTCTCCCCTTTAGTCCAGAGTTTCCCCCGGGAGCGGCTGAAGAAGGTCACTCGGCCACTCGTAACCGTTTTGTCGAACGCTTCCCGGTTCATATAGCCGATCATCAGCACACGCCGCGTCTGGGCGTCCTGCACCACCGCGGCGATCAACCCACCCTGCTTATCGAAATCGAGAACTTCACTCATTTCAAAATGCCCTTGTAATTTACATAGGTAGGCGGTCGCCCGCTTTCCCTGTTACACCACCGTACGTACGGGTCCGTATACGGCGGTTCGGTG
>JAVKSW010000058.1:0-10395 GCA_039583505.1 Bryobacteraceae bacterium
CAATCGGGCTGGGCCCATGCGAAGTGGCGCGAGAACAACGCGAGCGTTCCAAGCCGCGAGAATTGTCCTCGCGTCATGGGATTCGCCTTCGACTGCGGCAACCCCACGCGGCGGCGCAGCCGCTGGATCGGTTCCGCCCAGCGGCGCGTACGCAGCTCCGCTGCTGCCATCAGCACCCGGAAAGACGCCGGCCCGAGGCGATAGAAGTGCCGGAACCAGCCAGCCTCCGGTATCAGCGGCGGATCATAGGACGAGAAAAAAACAATCGGCTGCAGCGCCACCGAGATCCACGGCACGCGCAACACCTCGGCTGCAATCTGTCCGGCGTACGCAGCCATATGGGTCAGCACTAAGTCTGCGCCCCGGCAGACAATCCGCAAGTCTTCGTAGCTTTCTTCCACGCGAGGAATGATGTAATCGCGCAGCAGGTACTCTGAACCGCGGCTCGGATGCCACAGCTTTTCGAGAAATTCCGCGTTGCCCAAGAGCTCTCCGACATCCGGCCGCACCGGTGCAAAATCTATCTCCTCGGCTTGCACCTTTTCGCGGTACAATTCCGAGCAGGCGATGACTGGCTCATGGCCTCGCTCTCGTAGCCTGATGGCGATCGCGAGATACGGGTGCACATCCCCCAATGAGCCAAACGTGTTAAGCAAGATGCGCACTACCGCTCTACTGTAATCTGCGAGCCCATCTTCCGTAATGTGCCGAGCACCTTGGGCGATTTTGCAGTTCGCTCGAAACTGTTCCAGGTTGATTGCGATCTAACCGCAGGATGAACGGAGTTTAATGTTGAAGGTCTGGACACGTGACGTCCTCAGCGAGTTTGTGCGAACCAAGCTCGACGGCTACCGCTTCATAGTGGTTTCCAACCGGGAACCCTTTCAGCATCGCGCCGTGGATGGGCGAGTGGAGTGCATTCAGCCGGCCAGCGGCATGGCAAGCGCGCTCGATCCCGTGATGCGTGCTTGCGGCGGGCTCTGGATCGCTCACGGGAGCGGGGATGCCGACCGCCAGACTGTCGATCATCGTGACCACGTCCAGGTTCCACCGGAGGCTGCCGAGTACACGCTGCGCCGGGTGTGGTTGTCCAAGCGAGACGAGGAAGGATACTATTCAGGCCTGTCCAACCAGGGTTTGTGGCCTCTGTGTCACGTCGCGTTCACTCGTCCCATGTTCGATCCAGACCATTGGGCTACCTATCGCCGTGTGAACGAACGATTCGCGGAAGCAGTTTTGCAGGAAGCGGGGAACGATCCCACTTTTGTGTTCATTCAGGATTATCACTTCGCCTTGCTTCCCCGCATGTTGCGCGACGCTCGCTCGAATCTGGTCATCGCGCAGTTCTGGCACATCCCATGGCCCAATCGCGAGGTTTTTAGCGCATTCCCCTGGCAGGAGGAGATCCTGGACGGGCTGCTCGGGAACGATGTTCTCGGCTTTCACCTTCAGCATCATTGCCAAAATTTCCTGGAGACGGTGGACTCCTCACTCGAAGCTCGCATCGATCGGGCAGGATCGGAGGTCTGCCGCGGCGGTCATTCCACCACCGTCCGGCCATTCCCCATCGGCATCGATTTCGACGAGAGTTCCGAACTCGCGGAGTCCGACGAAGTCGCCTCCCACATGCGGCGCTGGCGTAAAGAGCTTCCGCTGAATGGCAAGCTGCTCGGCATCGGCATCGATCGGCTCGATTACACCAAAGGCATTCCCGAACGCCTGCGATTTCTGGACCGTCTACTCGAACGCCATCCTAGGTATCGAGGGAAACTCGTCTTCGTGCAAATTGCGGTCCCGAGCCGGTCCGATCTGCCCGCCTATCGCGAGATCGAAAATGAAGTCGATGCGCTAGCGGCGCAAATCAATTTGAGATGGGCGACCGCGACCTGGCGTCCGGTGATGATCCTGAAGCGCCATTACACGCAGCCGGAAATGATTGCTCTGCATCGGCTGGCTCAATTCTGCGTGGTCGCTTCTCTGCACGACGGCATGAACCTAGTAGCCAAGGAGTTCGTGGCCAGCCGCGTCGACGAAGATGGCGTACTCATTCTCAGTAAATTTACCGGAGCTCGCCGCGAGTTGAAGGAAGCCGTCGAAATCAATCCGTTCTCAGTGGAGGAAGGCGCGGAAGCATACCGCACTGCGCTGCAGATGCACCCGGACGAGCGCCGGCGGCGCATGCAGAGGATGCGTGAAACGGTGGAACAGAACAACGTGTACCGCTGGGCGGGCAAGTTCCTCTCGGAATTGGCCAAAGTGCAATTCCCTGAATCGGTGGAGCAAGAGTATGCAGAGGAACCGGCTTCCCTGGTTCGCTCCGCTAATTTAGGAGTTGCCGTTTGACTGGAACCGCACAACTGCACCAACCGGTGGAGCTGTTTGACGACCTAAAGCATCTGGAACCGCGCGTCGCGTCGTCCGCGCAGATCGCTCTGTTCCTCGACTTTGACGGAACGATCTCGACGATTGTGCCCAGCCCGGGGGACGCAACACTTGACCCGGAAATACGCTCGACGCTGACCAGGCTGGCGGCGCGGCGCGAGTTCAACGTTTCCATCGTCAGCGGACGCGCGGTGGCCGATCTGCAGAAGCGGGCAGGTCTAGCGAATGTCATTTATGCGGGCAATCACGGTCTCGAAATCGAGGGAACTTCGACGCGCTTTCGCGAGCCACATGCCGAAGCGTTTCGTCCCGAGCTGCGCTCGCTCGCCCTCCAACTGAAACTGGCCCTCAGTGACACGGAAGGGCTGGAGATCGAAGACAAATGCCTCAGCCTCAGCGTTCATTTCCGCCGTGTCAATGAGGCTCTTCACGATTGGGTCCGCAGCGTCACCTTCAGCACCGTCGCTCGCTCGCGCTCTTTCACTTGCAGCGAAGGCAAGATGGTTGTTGAAGTCAAGCCGCAGGTCGACTGGAATAAAGGGCATGCGGTGAAGTGGATCCTTCGCGAAATTGTGCCGTATTCCGCCTTGCCTATCTACCTGGGCGACGACTTGACCGACGAAGATGCGTTCGGGGTGATTCCCCAAGGGATTACCATCAAAGTCGGGGACGCGGCCGACAGCAGGGCACAATACCTGGTTCCCAATGTGCGCGCGGTCGAGCAGTTCCTGCAATGGTTAGATCTCTCGAAACCGCATGCATCCATCGCAAATTCTCAGCGGGCTGGAAGATGACCCGCTCTGGTACAAAGACGCGATCATTTATGAAGCTCACGTTCGTGCGTTTTACGACAGCAACGCGGACGGGATGGGCGACTTTCGCGGCCTCGCCGAAAAGCTCGATTACCTTGAAGATCTAGGCGTCACTGCCATTTGGCTGTTGCCGTTCTTTCCTTCTCCCTGGAAAGACGACGGCTATGACATCTCGGATTTCCGCAGCGTTCATCCAGCGTACGGCACACTGCGCGATTTTCAAACCTTTCTAAGGGAGGCGCATCGCCGCGGCTTGCGCGTAATCACTGAGCTGGTTGTAAACCACACTTCCGATCAGCACGAATGGTTTCGAAAATCGCGGACGGCTCCGGCTGGCTCCAACTGGCGAAACTTTTACGTCTGGAGCAACACACCCGACAAATACGCGGGCACGCGCATCATCTTCAAGGATTTTGAGCCCTCGAATTGGAGCTGGGATCCAGTCGCGAAGGCGTACTATTGGCACCGCTTCTATTCGCACCAGCCCGATCTCAATTTCGACAGCCCGTTGGTTCGGCGAACCGTGATGCGGACGCTCGATTTCTGGGCGCAGATGGGAGTCGATGGATTCCGGCTCGACGCGATTCCTTACCTCTACGAGCGCGAAGGCACAAGCTGCGAAAATCTCGCTGAAACGCACCTCTTCCTGAAGGAGCTCCGCCAACATCTGGATTCGGGTTTTCCGCATCGCATGCTCCTGGCGGAGGCGAACATGTGGCCCGAAGATGCGGTCGCCTATTTCGGCCAGGGTGACGAGTGCCAAATGTCGTTCCATTTCCCCCTCATGCCCCGCCTGTTTATGGCGCTGCGGTTGGAAGACCGGTTGCCCATCGTTGAGATTCTGAAGCGGACTCCAGCCATTCCGGAAAACTGCCAGTGGGCCATGTTTCTTCGGAACCACGACGAACTGACGCTCGAGATGGTCACCGACGAGGAGCGCGATTACATGTACCGCGTCTATGCTTCCGATCAGCGCGCGCGTATCAACCTGGGTATCCGGCGCCGTCTGGCTCCGCTGCTCGGCAATGACCGCCCGCGCATTGAGGTGATGAACGCGCTGCTCTTCTCTCTGCCGGGCACGCCGGTCGTCTACTACGGCGACGAGATCGGAATGGGCGACAACGTCTATCTGGGCGACCGGAACGGGGTGCGCACTCCTATGCAGTGGAGTCCGGACCGCAACGCCGGGTTCTCCGCCGCGAATCCGCAGCGCCTCTACTTACCTGTCAATATCGATCCCGCTTACCACTACGAAGCGATCAACGTGGAAACCCAGCAGGACAACGCAAACTCACTTCTGAATTGGACCAAGCGCCTCATCGCTTTGCGCAAACAATATAAAGCGTTCGGGCGAGGCACGATTGAATTTCTGCAGCCTTCAAATCAGCGCGTGCTGTGCTACTTCCGCCGGTACCAGGAAGAGACCATTCTGGTGGTTGCTAATTTGTCGCGCTTCGCGCAAGCCGTTGAGCTCGACCTGCACCGGTATGAAGGCCATACGCCCGTCGAAATGTTCGGGCGCACCGACTTCCCCGCGATAGGCGATCGCTACTATCCGCTCACCCTCGGACCGAACTCGTTCTTCTGGTTTTCACTGGAACGGCGGGCGGTCCCGCTCACCGTTGCCGCGCCTACCATTCAAGCCAAGCAGCCCAATATCCCGATAGTCGCCGTCCCCGTACTTGCCGATGTGTGGGAGCCGAATACGCGTGCCGCCGTAGCAGCCGTCTTGCCGGCCTTTCTTGTTTCCCGCCGATGGTTCAAGGCGCGAGATCGTCGCTTTCGCTCTCTCGAGATCGGCGAAGTCATTCCGCTCGCCGAAGAAAAATATGTGATCCTTCTCGTCCGCTCCGAGTACACCACGGGCGATCCCGAACAGTATCTGATCCCCGTCGCATCCGCGCGCGGCGATGAGGCGCAGATCGTACTGGAGGAACACCCCGACTCGATCATCGCTGAACTGCACGCCAACGACGGTTCTCGGGCGTTGCTTTACAGCGCGACCAGAAGTAAGGAGTTCTGCAACATCGTGCTCGATGCATTTGCACGGCGTAAACGTGTGCGCGGCGAGCGCGGTCTGCTGGTTGGCAACAGGAATCGGCAGTTTCGCAGGATCTGGGGCGCGACGCATCCGGGTCTGCAGCCAGCGCTCCTGCCGTCTGCAGAGGTGAACTCGTCGATCCGATTCGGCGATGGCTTTGTTCTTACGCTGGTCCGCAATGTGGAGAGCGGCGTGAATCCCGGCGTCGAATTCGGCCAACTCCTCACCGAAAAGCAAGATGAGCCTTTCCCTTACGCCGCGCCGTTCGCCGGATACCTGGAATACCACGCTGACGATGGGGAGCCGGCGACGTTGGCTCTACTGCATAGGTTTGTTCAAAACCAGGGAACGGCGTGGCAGCATACGCGGAAAGAGTTGAGCAACTTTTTGCAGCGGCTGCAGACCTCCAAACACTCGATTGCAGAGGTGCAGAAATCCGCGCCCACCAATTTTTATGCGCTGCGCTTCGCGCTGTCTGCTCCCCCATTGAGCGCAACCGAGCTGATTGAGCCGTACCTGTCCTTTGCCGAGTTAATGGGCAAGCGCATCGCGGAGTTGCATTTACTTCTGGCGCAAAGTTCGCCAGATCCGGCGTTTGCACCCGAGCCGTTCAACGACTTCTACCGGCAGAGCCTATATCACGGCTACATAGCCCTGACCGGCAGGCGTCTCGAATTCATTCGGCAGCGGTACTCGGAGATGAGCGCCGACGTGCGTGTTCTCGCGGCCAAAGTCCTGGAGCAGGAGAACGCGATTCTCGCCAAGTTCCGCTTGGTATTCGAACAGCGCGTGTACTCGCAACGCACTCGCTTCCATGGCCGTCTCCATCTGGGCCATGTGCTGCTCAACGATGGCGACGTAGTGATTTACGACTTTGAGGGCGACCCCGACCAGCATCTCAGCGAGCGTCGCCTCAAGCGTTGCCCGCTTCGCGACGTGACTACCATGCTGGTCTCATTCGGCTATGCCGCGCAATCGGCAATGCGCCAAATGATGACGGGCGAGCGCACCGAGAACTTCACCCGGCACGCACTCAGAGTATGGGGCCGGTTCTGGTACTCGCATGTGAGTGCCGCATTTCTGCGCGGATATCTGAACACCGCGAAGCGAGCGTCTTACCTGCCCACGTCCGAAGCGGATCAGGAGGTGTTACTCAGCACCTATCTGCTGGAACGGGCTCTGCTGGATGTGCGCGCCGATATTGAAGACAAACCCGAGCTTTCCGGCATGCCGTTCCGCCTGATCCTGCACTTGCTCGATGCCGAAGCGGAACGGAAGATCGGCGAGTGAGCGGCGTGGTAGGGTAGACCAAGAAAGCGGCGGGCCCTTAGCTCAGCTGGTCAGAGCAGAGGACTCATAATCCTTTGGTCGTAGGTTCAAATCCTACAGGGCCCACCAATCCTGAACCCATGAAACCACTTATTTTTTTCGTACTTGCGGCGGCGATCGGCCGCGCCGCTGCTCCGAATGTCGATATTTATTCGGGCAAGGAGCTCACGGCTATCAGCCAGAAACTCGCGCAGAAAGGAACCGGATTCGGCAGCCAGGACCTGGCGCGATACGGGAACCATTACACGATGCTGGCTTATCGGGATGCCACCGGATCGTCCGAGGTGCATGAGCACGAAGCGGATGTTTTCGTGATTGAGAGCGGCCAAGCGACGCTGGTCACTGGCGGTAAGATGGTGAACCCAAAAACGACGAAAGCCGGCGAGATTCGCGGAACCTCGATTGAGGGCGGCGAACGCCATACTGTAAGCGCCGGCGATATCGTGCACATTCCGGCAGGGACTCCGCATCAGCTTCTCATTGAGAAGGGAAAGCCGTTCACGTACTTCGTTGTCAAAGTGACTGGCCAGTAAATGGCTGTTGCGTGGCTTCTGACCGTTCTGGCGCTGGCGGGCATTGGTGCCGGCGTGCTGCTCGGCCAGGCGCGCACATTCTCTTCTCAGTTGGGAGCGGCTGGCGGTGGTTTGCTTACCGGCATCGCGGTGTTCTGGCTGCTTCCCGAGATTGCCGAGACATCGGGATGGATACGGGCTTTGCTCCTCACCGTTGCTGCTTGTGCCCTGATGCTTTTGCTTGACCGATTACTCGCGCATACGGGTCACTCGCCAGGCGAGGGCGTGATCGGCCCGCTGCTGGCCGCCGCGGCCGTACACAGCTTCCTGGACGGATGGAGCGTGCGCGCGTTCTCCGGGCAGCCGCTTGCGGACGTGGCGGTCCCGGTCGGGCTCGCTATGCATAAAGTTCCGGAAGGCGTAGCGCTGGGCTGGATCACGCACAAGTCGTTGGGTTCAGCATCGAAGGCAGTGGCAGTGAGCGCCGCGGTGGAATGCGTGACCATCGCCGGCGCATTCGTCGAACCGCGCGCGAATCAATCCGGGCAGGCAGAATTCGGCGCGTGGTGGACAGCGGTTGTGCTGGCGATTCTCGCGGGCAGCTTCCTGTTTCTTGGCTGTCACGCACTTTGGCCGGGCTGGAAACGGCCGAATATCGTGATCCTCTTCCTGGCGGCCGTGGCGATCACCGGAATGATCAAGCCGTAAGCGCCGGCGGATGCTGCTTGTGGAAGTCGCTGCGCCTCTGAAACTCGCGGCCGAAAGCGATGACGCGGTTTTCTGAAAATGGCGGACCTACGATCTGCAGCCCGATCGGAAGGCCGTTAATGTAGCCGCATGGAATGCTCAAAGCGGGAAGCCCGCACAAGTTGCCCGCCTGCACGAGGCCTGCCGCGACACCCTTCTGATCGGGACGTTTGGGCGGAGTCTCATCGAAGGGCTGATCGGCGCGATCGGGCAAACTGAAGCGGCTGGGCGCAACGATGAGATCGATGTTTGCGAACAGACCGCGAAATGCGGATTGGACCTGAGCGCGAACACGCATGGCCTTGAGGTAATCGACCGCCGAATAATTCATGGATGCCTTAAGACCATCGATCTGACTTTGGTCGGCCAATTGGTCGACGCGGTCGCTGCGGATGAGCTGTTCGAAAACGGAAACTGCTTCGGCATCGATAATTGCGCCGATGACGGGGCCATACGGGAAATCCGGAAGGCGCGATTCGACCATTTGGCTGCCAATCGACTTCACGATGGAGAGAGCATTGGCGAATGCCGGACGCAACGGCTCGTCGGGCCATTCGGTGAAATCGATTTCATTGAAGGCAATCTTTAGATCCGTGAACTTCTCGTAGTACTGGGGTGCGTAGTAGAAGCTCTTGTGGGCGGAACCCGGATCATTGTCGTCTGCTCCGGCGATGGCATGCAGGACGAAAGCGCAGTCTTCGGCGCTGCGCGCCAGAACGCCGATTTTATCCAGCGTCCACGAGAGCGGCATGGCGCCATGGCGGCTGACCAGCCCGTAAGTCGGCCGAAGGCCGGTCACTCCGCAAAAGGCCGCGGGCGTCAAGATGGAACCGGAAGTTTCAGAGCCGAGCGCGTACGGGACGAGACCGGCGGCGACCGCAATGCCGGAGCCACTGGAAGAACCTCCGGACCAGTACTGCTGGTTCCAGGGATTCAGACCTGGGCCTTGCAGCGATGCGGATGCCGAGCTGTACCCGCCGCCGCCCGCGAGCTCGACCATCGCCAGCTTGCCGATCAGAACGGCCTGTTGCTTGTTTAGGCGTTCAACTACCGTTGCGTTGTAATCGAAGACTTGATCGGCGAACGGCTTTGCTCCCCAAGTGGTGGGAAATTGCGCGACAGCGATCAGGTCCTTGACCGCGTATGGAATGCCTTGCAGCGGACTGCGGAATCGCTCGCGCTTCAGATCCCAGTCAATATCTTTGGTTTGTTTGCGGGCGGGCTTGACCAGAGAGCAAGCGAGCGCGTTGTATTGCGGGCCGAGAGTTTCGAGGCGAGTACCGAACAATTTCGTCAATTCGGCGGAGGAGATCTCGTGGTTGCGTAGCGAGCTGTTGAGCTCGCTTATGCTTGCGAATGGGAGAGATGCTTCGTCGAGCTTGGTTTTCGGCTTATGCATGAGCCGTCAGGGGCGGAATGCGAAAGCCGGTTCAACATCCATCGGCACTTCAATCTTCGACAAGCGATCGCTCACCTTTTGAACATCGGAGTAAGCTTTTTGGAGCTTTTGCTGCGGAGTGGCCGCGGGTTGTGCAGCAGCCGGCGCGCCTTGCGGGGGAATTTTCGATGTGACCTGACCGATAGCGGAAGCAGTTCCGATCACTGTTGCCAAACCGGTGGTCCATCGCCGGCGAGTAATGGGCGAACTCATGCGCAACATTATAAGTCGCATCTGCTTTCGATCATCGCCGGCTACACAATGGCAGAGGTCACGCTGAGTGCTCGAGCGCGTTCTGCATGACGGATCGCGGAGCGGATTCGCCGGTCCAGATCTCGAATTGAGAGGCAGCCTGCTCGAGTAGCATTTCCGAGCCGTAAACAATGGTGCAACCTTGCTGTCTGGCGCGCTTGAGGAGGAGCGTTTCATGCGGGTTGTAAACCATGTCGAGAACGACGCCGGCAGGAATTGCATCGGGGAACAGGCATTCGTCCGGACTGGGCGACATGCCAACGGGAGTTGCGTGAACAAGCGCGTCGTAGCGGCGCGTTTGAGATTCCTTCAGGCTTGTGGCCCCCGCGTTGACCACGACCGCCAGGGCTTGCGCACGTTTCATATTACGGCCAGTGATGGTGATGTTCGCGCCCGCATCGCGCAACGCAATGGCCGCAGCGCGAGCGCCACCGCCATAGCCGGCAATCAGGATGTCTGCGTGGGCCAGGCGGACGTGCCGCTTGAGTGGCTTGAGAACGCCCTCGACATCGGTATTGGTTCCTCGCCACTTTCCTCCCCTTCGCCACACGGTGTTTACCGCGCCAATGCGCTTGGCCAGCGGATCGACGACATCGAGATATCGCAGGATGCGCTGCTTGTGAGGAATGGTGACACTGAACCCGGCGACCGGAAGAGTTCCGGCGAGCATCATCCAGTCGCTGAGATGCCCAGGCGCGATCAAGAAAGGAAGATAAACGGCGTCGATGCGGCGTGCATGAAACGCTCGATTATGAATGAGCGGCGATTTGGAATGCGCGACCGGATCGGCGATCACACCGTAGACGCGACTTTGGCGGTTGAGCTTTTCGCAGCGATACAGCGAACGCACGTCGCGCGCAACGATCTGGCCTGCCGCAGTAC
>JAVKSW010000059.1:0-10388 GCA_039583505.1 Bryobacteraceae bacterium
GTCAGTCCTTCGGATCCCCTTACCTACGCTGCAATGTCGGCCAGTTTGGTCCTGGCGGCGGCACTCGCCAGTTACTTTCCGGCAAGGAGAGCAACTAAGGTCGATCCGGTCGAAGCATTACGGGCGGAGTAGAAGGTGGTTCGCCGTCACGAGCAAGGCAACGAAACCGGGCGGTGATGCTTCCGGTTTGCCGCAGGAAATACGCGTGATCACGTTGAACCTAATGTTGTTGCTCGCGGGAGTGGTCGCGCGAATGCTCAGCGAATAATCCGCTGATGCAAAACTGTGGAAAGCTTTCAATAGCCTGATAGCTCCAGAGTGGTCGCCATGTGTAGAGGAATCGTCAATACTTGGCCTGCGGTGAGATTAGCAGATGGTAGGCCGTCAGGGCGGATCTATTCCGGATTTAACTCATTCAATTACCGGATCGTCATAATCCTGGATCTACTTCGACACAATCAGAATCTGGTCGGAAGTGCCCGTGAATCAATTTCCGCTGGCTGGAAGCGCACCAACGGGAGCCGTATGCCTGTTCAGCGTCGGCCTCCATCGATACGCTACACTAGTTCACCTCACCTGTCGACACGCCTAATGTGATAGTCTGCTCTCTGGCTTTAGGCGCAACGCCCAGCAATTTACTACGTTCTGTGGTGCTTCGCGGGCTGATGTTGGCGAGCATAGGCGTAACATCGGGAGTGCTCATTTCATTAGCCGCAGCTCGCGCGGTAGCCAGTCTCCTGTACGGCATGAAACCTGTCGACCCTCTCTCATTTCTGGTAGCAGGCTCCCTCCTGTTGGTCGTGGCTGGACTCGCCTCGCTTATTCCAGCTCACCGCGCTGCCACTCTCGATCCGATTACGCTCTTGAGAGAGGAATGAGGAGTCCAGTTCTGGAGAACTTACAAATAATGCGGACCCCCCTGCAAAGCCCGCATTCAGGTGTTCGCTCATGAAAATGGTCTCGCTGCTTCTTCTTTTCGGCGCAACGACTGCACTGGCGCAAGAACCACTCAAAATCAACGAGACCGTAGAACACCAGCTCGCGTCTGGCTCGGTGCAGTCCTATGCCCTCAATCTCGACGCGGGCGACTATGCCGCAACTCTGCTCGACCAGCACGGCAGAGTGGACCTAACGATCGTCGCGCCCGACGGCTCCGCTTTACGCCACTATCCTGGCCCGGCAGAAGATGGGAAGCGCCTCTGCGTCTTTATTGCGGAAACTCCGGGAAACTATCGGATTGAGGTCACGACATCCGCAACTCAGCCGGTCAGTTACGAGTTGAGTTTAACTCAGGTGTTATCCCTGGATGAACGTCTGAAGCCAAAGCCTTGGCAGGATACAAACCCGAGTCCCCGGATGGCCGCACTGAGAAAGCAGGCCGCTTCGGGAAACGCGGATATAAACGCCTTCTGGAAGCAAGTGTCAGCGGAAGGCACGCCACTCGTCGAATCGATTGGAAACGATCCTCAACATCAACTTGTCACGTTTCTATGGCGCGGAACATCGGAAACCCGCAACGTATTCCCGAATGGCTCGTTTAAGATAGGCGGCCGCTACCCCCTGGACTATGTTTTTCACCAGATCCCTCTCACGGATGTGTGGTACTTGACTGTTCGGCTTCCAACCGGGGCGCGGTTTACCTATGGTCTGTCTGAGAATGATCCCCTCGTCTTCACCGGTTTCCAGCCGGAGCGATTTGCGACGACACAGGTCGATCCGCTGAACCCCCACCGATGGGGATGTGGGCCTGATGCGACCCGATACGATTGTCAATCCATGGTTGAGATCAAAGGGGCCGTTCCACAGCCCTGGATCGTAAAGAACAGCAGCGTCGCAGCCGGGACAGTCGTGAAACGGAAGATCCACAGTCAGCTCCTGAAGAATGATCACAATTTGTCGATCTACCTTCCCGCTGGATATAAGGCGAACGCTACTCCGTATGATCTTGTCCTCATCTTTGATGAAAGTGCCTATCTGACGAAAGTGCCCACGCCCGTAATTTTGGATAACTTAATCGCGGCCTCGAAGATTCCCCCAACGGTCGCGGTGCTGGTAGCTAATCCTTCGCAAGAGTCGCGCAATGAGGAGCTGACGCCGAATCCGAAGTTTGCTGATTTTCTCGCGAGAGAGCTGATCCCTTGGATACAAACTCAGTACAACGTCACAGACGATCCCGGAAAAACCGTTGTCGCTGGGTCCAGCCTGGGAGGGCTCGCAGCCGCCTACGCCGGCTACAAGCACCCTGAAGTTTTCACAAACGTTCTATGCCAATCGGGGTCGTTTTGGTGGGCTCCCGACCATTCAGGGGCCATACCGGACGGAGTGATTACTGAAACGGGATGGATGGCCAAGCAGTTCATCGCGAGTTCTAAGCTGCCGCTCAGATTTTATCTGGACGCGGGGTCATTTGAATTCGACTCGAATGGGACCGGTGGTGGAATCCTTGAGACTAGTCGGGACATGCGAGATGTGTTGTTGGCTAAAGGCTATGAGGTTCATTACCAGCAGTTTGTTGGCGGGCATGATTATTTGAGCTGGCGAGGCACACTTGCGGACGGGCTGATAGATCTTATCGGAAACGACAAATAATATGCGTATCGGTTCACAACCCTCAAGGACTTTCAAATCCTAGTGGTCTGCGCTTTTCACAGGCGTTTTCAGCCCGTATGCCGGGGGCATCTGCAAAGTCACGAGTGGTCGCCAAGTGTAGATCTATACTTGGCCGTAACTCACGACGTTCTGGGAGACTTCATCTTGCGGGGCTCCCGTGATCAGGTGGGTGTCGACGGTTCGTGTGTCCGACACGCCGCTATTTATCAGCAAAATAAGGAAGCGCCTCGACAGGTCGTCATCCCGCGTCTCGAAGACTGACCATAGGATTGAAGCGTGCTGCGCGCTGTGCGGGCAGAAATCCGGCAAACAAGCCGATGGCTGTCATAGAGAAACACGCAACACCAAGCGCGAGAGGATCGAGCGGTGACACTTCGAACAACATGTTAGTCAGGACCCTTGTCAGTGCATAGACCCCGATCAGACCGCCCATAAGGCCAATGGCGACCATCGCCAACGCATTCCTTAGTACGAGCGCCAGTACATCTCCTGGACGCGCACCTAATGCGATGCGAACGCCAAGTTCCCGGCGCCGCTGTGTCATCGAGTACGAGATCACACCGTACAGGCCCACTGCAGAAAGAAGAACCGCCACGGAAGCAAAGGCGCCGATCAGCCAAGCCGGGCGGCTGACCCCAGACAGAGTCTCATCCTGGATTTGCTGCATAGTGGCGACGTCGGCGAGCGGTAGATTGGGATCTATTTCATGCAGCACTTTCCGAATGCTGGGCACCACGGGGATGTCTTGCGCTGAGCGGACCAGCAATTTCACATTTGGGTTCGGGAACTGGGCCAAAGGCGCGTACACAACAGGAGGATCGGGCAAGCCAGGGGATGCGGTACGCTCGCTTCGGATGACGCCGATGACCTGAACTTCCGATATTTGCGGCAACTGCCCCAGATAATCGCCAGACGTCAAACGAACCACTTTTCCGACCGGATTCTTGATGCCGGCGACGTCTGCCAGCCGTTTTGCCAGGCTCTGGTTAATGACAATAACGCGGGGCGCCCCCTCGCGGTCTCGATCGGCGATGTCACGCCCGGTCAGTACAGGAATGTCGAGGGTGTTGAAATAGCCGCGATCGACGCGCTTAAGCCGGACCAGAACTTGTCTCTCGACGCCCGGAACAAATATGCCTTCGCCATTGATAATCCACTGGAGAGGCAGAAATGTGGACATGCCGGCTTTCGCGATTCCCGGTATGGAGCGAAGCTGCTCTGTAAGCGCGTTATAGAAGAATGCGGCTTTCTGAGGTGTCGGGTAGGCCTCCCTGGGCAGGTTGATGGACATCGTAACTACGTTTTCGATACGGACCCCGGTATCGAGTCGTTGCAGCTTCAAAAGACTTCGAGCCAGGAGAAGAGCGGCGCTGACCAACACGAGCGAAAGCGCCACCTCACCCATTACGATCGTGCGCCGTACTCGGATGTGCGTGCTTGACGATCCACGAGCGGATTGCTTCAAGGAATCGGCAAGATCGCCGAATGAGGATTGAAAAGCGGGAAGCGCGCCAGTTAGCAACGCAACTCCCAGGACAACGGCCGCTGCAAAACCAAGCACGTGCAGATTCATCGTCACATCGGCCGTGAACGGGAGAGACTGCCATAGCAGAGGTGTGGCGAAGCGAATCAGAAGGTAAGCAACAGCAACGCCCGCCGCACCGCCCAGCACACAAAGCGCAAAGCACTCAGTGAGCAACTGAGCAACCAAGCGGGCGCGTCCCGCCCCAAGAGCGGCACGAACCGCCAGTTCGGTTCTGCGCGCAGCTCCTCGAGCAAAAAGCAGGTTGGCGATATTCGCACAAGAGATTAGCAGGACCAGGAAAACTGCACCAAAGGCAACTGCAATTGAACGCTGCAGATTCGGGCCCACAAGCAAGCGGGAGATAGGTTCGACCACAATGGATCCGTCACGATCTTCACCTGCCGGTGCAGTTGCAAGGAGAGCCGCGTAAATGGCCTGCATCCGCTGGCGTGCCTGGACTAAGGTCTGTCCTGCACGCAGACGCCCATATACCCTGAGCCAGTGTATTGCGCTCGACAACTCTTGCTGAGTGAATGCGAGCGGTTTCCAGAACTGAGTTCGATCGCGGTCAAATGCGCCCGGTTGCAGGACGCCAATAACCTGATAAGTTTGCCCGTCCAGCATGACCCGGCGCTCAAGGATGCCCGGATCGGCAGCGAAGTATGTTTGCCATGCGGAATGGCTGAGGATGATAACGGGCGCGGCTCCAGGCTGATCTTCTTGTCGTGCGAATGTGCGGCCCAGCGCGGCTGCGGCGCCGAAAACCTTAAAGTATTCGGACGTGACCAGCTTGCCCGATAGACGGATTGGTCCGCTTTTCTCGTTCAGTGCCGCCGAGGCCGGCTGCTCCGCTGCCAGCGCATCGAAAACGGTCTCCGAGCCTTTCCAGGCAAGAAACTGGGGTACTGTAGTGGCGTTGACCACGCCGGGGCGTGGGGCTTCCCAGACACTCACGATCCGGTCCGGCTCGGGAAAGGGGAGCGGCTTCACCAGGACCGCGTCCACTACGCTGAACATGCCGACGGTCCCTCCCATCCCAAGTGCGAGCACGGCAACTACGATCAGCGTGAACCCCGGCGTACGCCGCAGCGAGGCCAGGCCGTATCGGAAGTCCCGGATCAGCATGTCCAGCCACCGAATGCCACGCCGATCGCGATGCTCTTCTTTCATCTGCTCGATTGCCCCAAAACGCCGACGAGCTTCCAGTCGAGCCGCTTCTCGCGAGAGACCACGCGCAACAGCATCCTCCTCCGCGAGTTCGAGGTGCGCACGTATGTCATCGTCCAGCTCCCGCTCGAAGCGTTGTTTGCGCAGAAGCGCCCATAATCTTGCCCACGCACGACCGGGGTTCATATCGATTCCTCCAGAAACCGCGCCACGAAAGCGGTGGCCTTCTCCCATTTCGCAAGTTCAACAAGGAGTTGCTTTCGTCCTGCCTTCGTTAATGAATAGAATTTGACCTTCCGGTTCGTCTCCGAAATCCCCCACTGTGTGCTGATCCAGCCTTCCTGTTGTAAGCGTATGAGGGCAGGGTAAATGGCACCTTGGCTTAAGTGCAGCGTGTTATCAGCGACCTGTTCGATACGGCGGGCGATCGCGTAGCCGTGCAATGGACCCAGGCTTTGAAGAGTCTTCAGGATGAGAAGATCCAATGTCCCGTAAGGGATCTCGGCAGATTGTTCTCGCTTAGACATGTCTTGCTTAGACATGTTAGCATTTTTGGTCCGACCGGACGAGCTTTATCCGGCGTTGAAGACATCTGCAGTGACCAATGGCGTTGGCGGGCAGTTGCCTTTCGCATTGCGCCGCCAGGTTTGGGTGCGTAACGGCTAAGGGTTCAATTGCTTGGCAAGCTGCGCTATCGGAGAGCTAATTAAACGGCGGGTTCGACCCACTTTGCCGTGTTTCGGCATCTCGGTAAAGTGTACATGCCGATTACCCGTGAGTAGTCGCCATGTGTAGAGAAATCCTCACTGCTCAACTCCGGTAACGGATTAGGAAATGCTAGGCCGTTACTCACGTATGATGGCCGCGGGATTGTCCACGCCTGGAAGGCGGATACCCGGAATCCGGGAGGTAGAAAATCGACTGCAATTGTGGTAGACTTTCGACTACATGAGAAAGCGCCCATCTTCGGATCAAGTCGATCTCGTCTTCGGCGCACTTGACGTCCTGATCCTGCGTACTCTACTCTGGGGACCTACTCACGGCCACGGGATCGCAAAGTCCATCGAGCGCCTTTCGCAGGACACGCTCAAGGTCGAACACGGCTCGCTTTATCCCGCCCTGCAGCGACTCTTGCAGGAAGGCTGGATTAAGGCCAATTGGGGCATATCCGAAAACAACCAGCGCGCGAAGTTCTACCGCCTGACACCGGCCGGTAAGCGCAAATTGACAGACGAAACATCCCGTTGGGAACGCTTCGCCGCCGCCGTCACTGGTGTACTCCGTCCCGCGGAGAGCGAGGAATCGTAGCATGAGCCTCCGGCGTACATGGGCCAAACTGCGTGCCCTCTTCCATCCCGAAGCGAGCGACCTTCCCGAAGAGATTCAATCGCATCTCTCCATGGAGGAAGCTGACAACCTGGCGCGCGGCATGACCCCGGAGGAAGCGCGCCTCGCCGCCAGACAACGTTTCGGCAATGTCACGCTCATCGTAGAAAGGACTCGCGATATGTGGACCTGGACCAATCTCGAAATGCTCAAAATGGACGCGCTCTACGGGCTGCGCCAACTCCGCCGCAGCCCCGGCTTTGCCATCGTTGCGATCCTCACGCTCACGTTCGGCACCGGAGCCAACACGGCCATCTTCTCTGTGGTCAACGCCGTTCTGCTTCAACCGCTTCCATTCAGTGCGCCCGATCGCCTCGTCTCCGGCTTTGAGACCGAAGCCGCGCCGGGCGACTACCCCGTCAACCCTGCCGACTACCTGGATTGGCAAGCGCGCAATCATTCCTTTGATTCCACCAGCGCCTACTCCTGGACGCGTCCTTACAGCATCGCTGGGCAGGGCGCCGCTGCCGCTGCCGCGGGTACCGAAGTGCAAGCCAACTTTTTCCATACGCTCGGCATTGCGCCTATGCTCGGCCGCGGCTTCGCACAGGGCGAAGATAGTGCCGGCAATAATCACGTCGCGGTCTTGAGTTTCGGCTTTTGGAAGTCGCAGTTTGGCGGCGACCGAAATATCCTCGGCAAGACCCTCACGCTCGACGCCGATCGCTACACCGTCGTCGGCGTCATGCCTCCCATTTTTCACTTCCCGGCGGGAAATGACGTTTGGATTCCATTCAACATGCAGGAGAAGCAGTTTAGCCAGCGCGGCAACCATGGCATTCGCGTCCTCGGGCGCCTGAAGCAAGCTGTCACGCTGGCGCAAGCTGGCCGGGACCTACTCAACATCTCGCGGCAAATCGAAAAGGAGTTCCCGGATCAAAACAAGAATGTTCATGCCGTCTTGATTCCGCTTAAAAAGCAACTCGTCGGTGACTCGGAACAACGTTTATTGGTCCTGCTCTGTGCGGTGGGACTGGTGTTGCTCATCGCCTGCGTCAACGTCGCCAATCTGCTTCTCGCCCGTGCTGCAGGGCGCCAACGCGAGATCGCCTTACGCGCCAGTCTGGGTGCGGGCCGCTTCCGCTTAGTGCGGCAGTTGATCACCGAAAGCCTCATGCTCTCGCTCACCGGAGCCCTACTTGGTATCGCGGGAGCCTGGTGGCTTCTCCGCCTTCTCGACCGCGCAACGACCCACTTTGTACCGCGCCTCAATCCTATCGGCATCGACGCGCATGTGCTCTTGTTTACTCTTCTGCTCGGTGTTGTCTCCGCCATGCTCTTTGGTCTCGTACCCGCGCTGCAACTTTCCCGTGGCCGCCTCAATGATTCCTTGAAAGCATCCGCACAATCGGTTGGAGGTGCTGGCGCCGGCCGTCAAACCCTGCGTGACATTCTCGTCCTCAGCGAGATCGCCATCACGCTCGCCCTGCTGGTAGGTGCGGGTCTGCTCCTGCGGAGCTTCGTCAAACTGGAAACCGCGGACATTGGCATCGACACCAACAATCTGCTTACCGTTAACATCAACCTGCCTGACACGAGCTATCCCACGTTCGCCGATCGCCGCCGCTTCTTCGACGCGCTCGAACAACGCGCGCAACAAATTCCCGCGGTCAAACAAGCCGCCATCTCCGTCGAGATTCCGCTGGAAGGTGGCAACAATGGGTATGTCGTAATCGACGGCAGCAAGGATCGTGATTTAGCCAAAACCTTGCTCGGATTTAACTACGTTACGCCTGGCTACCTCAAAACCTTCGGCATTCCGCTACTGCGCGGGCGCGGTCTGACATCCTCCGACTACGAGCACGACGGCATCGCCGCGCAAAAGGCATATCAGATCTGGCAGGCGGCAGGTAACCAGACGCCCAAAATGCCGCCCGATGTCATTTTCCATGCCGCTATCAGCCGCGGCGCCGCCCGTGCCTTCTGGAAGAAGCAAGACCCCATCGGCAATACTTTCCACTACGGCGGCGTACCTGTCGTCGTTGTCGGTATCGTCGATGATGTAAACGAATACGGCCTGCGCCAAGAGACGTTGCCCCAAGCGTACTTTCCGTTCTCCATTGCGCAAGCTTATGGGGGCGGCTCTACTCTTACGCTGCGCACATCTGTGTCGCCTGCGTCCGTAGTCCGCGAACTACGCGTCACCGTCCAGCGTCTCGATCCTGGACTTGCGCTGTTGCATCCTCGCAGCATGCAAGATGTTATTGCCGATCAAACCGAAGATACCCGAATGCAAACTTTGCTTCTCAGCGGCTTCGCCGCACTTGCGCTGATACTCTCCTCTGTTGGCCTGTACGGCGTCATGTCTTACACCGTCACGCAGCGAACGCGTGAGATCGGCATCCGCATGGCGATCGGCGCCAGCCCTGGCGATGTCCTTCGCATGATCCTGCTACACGGCCTGGGTCTCACGCTCGGTGGTATAGCCTGCGGAGTGCTGCTGTCCTTCGCGCTGAGCCGTTCCATCACCGGCCTGCTCTTCGGCACCAGTCCCTTTGATCCGCTAGTCTTTGCCGCAGTAGCCACGCTGCTAGCAGCCATCGCTACCATCGCCTATGTCATACCTGCGCGCCGCGCCACCGTCATCGACCCGACCCAGGCTCTCCGAGCCGACTGAGACCGATGCCGGCGTGAGCCTTATCGGATAGAACGCGAGTAGTCGGGAAGTGTAGATCTACACATCGCCGTTTGAGGATCTTACGCACTGCTCGACACCCCAGAGCGAGAGCAGCGATGAGACGATATAAAGCCCGCCGTCGGCGGCATATGCCCTGCCAGCATTAGCGGAGTCGATGCGGGTGAGGGCCAGCGCAAACAGAGTCAACGAGACAACGCCGGGAATTGTCCATAACGGGCCTTTATGCATCGAAGCCAAGGCCAGAAAGCAAAACATCCGCCAATCTCCCCGAGGGCCGCGATTGGATACGAAAGCACGGATTTCATTCTGCGGCTGAGTCCATGACCGAGGCAGCGATACGTCCGCATTGTGGTAGATCCGCACATTGGCAGCGTGAAACAAGGTCCACAAGACGGCGCATCGCTTTGAGCCGGGCCATCTGCCGATCCAGATCCGATATTTTCTTTTGCGCCAATTCCTGCCACCGGCGAGACGCGGGAACGCTGGACTGGAAGCCATGCAGCAAATGACGCATCTCATCCAAGTGAAACCCGCACGCCTGCGCCAGCCGGAGCACAGCAAGATATTGAACGGCATCGGATCCGTAGCGACGTTGTCCGTTGACACGTGCCGGCTTAGGCAGTACGCCAATCTGTTCCCAATAACGAATCGTAGACGAGGGGACACCGGTTTCTGCTTCAAGATCGCCGATCATCATAAATAAAATGCGCTTTGCGAAAAGGACTTGACTTAAAGCTGACTTTAAGTTGTACCGTTTAACAATGATCATAGCAACGGTGTTGTGCGCTTCGCTTCTTTGTGTTGGCCTCTGCGCCGCGGCTCAGGGCCATCATAGTCCGGTAATCGCCTGCAATCTAAAGGCAATCAGCGCAACCGCCCGCCCGCATTACAACGAGTTGATGAAGCGCCTTCGGGTCGCTGTTCGGGGCCGCAGCGAAGTTCGCGAGGGTTATACTTTCGACCTGAACGGGAAAGCTATCAGTTTGCTTGAGGTCGCCGAGTGGATCAGTATGGAACGCCTGTGCTGTCCGTTTCTGACGTTTCAACTTTCAGCTTCTGGCA
>JAVKSW010000060.1:0-10321 GCA_039583505.1 Bryobacteraceae bacterium
AAGCAACGCGTAAATGGGCGCGCAGCTTTCCGTTCACCTGCACAGGGATTTCGACGAGATCCTCTTTCGCCAGCGCCGCGTCGTAGCTGGGCCAGGTCTCGCGGAACACCGGTCCGCTGTGGCCGAGCGTGTCCCAGAGATCCTGCGCAGTATAAGGTGCGAACGGCGCCAGCATTAACGTGAGCTTTTCGCAGATTTCCTTCCTGCGAACCCTGGAAAGGCTCGGTTCGAGCTGATAGAGCTCATTTAGCAACTCCATCAGGGAAGCGATGGAGGTGTTGAAGTGCCAGCGGCTGTCGAAATCGTTCGTGATTTTGTGAATGGTCTGATGCAGGCGTCGCATCGCCTGGCGATCGGCGTCATTTCCACCGCTTGAAGCTCCTCCTTCGGCGTTACGCGTGACGAAGCGATAGAGCCGTCCGAGGAAGCGGTTGATGCCCGATACGCCATCTTCCTGCCAGTCGAGATCGCGATCCGGAGGCGCGGCGAACAGAGAATACATGCGCGCGGAATCCGCTCCGAACTGCGCGATCATATCGTCGGGAGAAACGACGTTGCCTAAGCTCTTCGACATCTTGGCGCCTTCCTTGATGATCATGCCCTGTGTGAAGAGGCGCTTGATGGGCTCAGTATTTGAGACCAGACCGCTGTCGCGCATCATCTTGGTCCAGAAGCGCGAGTAGATCAGGTGGAGAATGGCATGCTCGACGCCGCCGATGTACTGATCGATGGGAAACCAACGCGCGATGGTCCGGGAATCGAAGGGCGCGGTGTCGTTGCGCGGATCGCAGTAGCGATAGAAGTACCAGGACGAATCGACGAAGGTGTCCATCGTGTCGCTCTCTCGCCGCGCTGGGCCGCCGCACTTCGGGCAGGGCACATGCATAAACGACTCGACGGATTCCAGCGGCGATCTGCCTTTGCCGGTGATCTTCACGTTCAACGGCAGAAGAACCGGCAGGTCATTTTCGGGAACGGGCACCGCGCCGCAGTGCGGACAGTAAACAATGGGAATGGGCGTGCCCCAATAGCGCTGGCGCGAGATGCCCCAATCCTTGATCCGATAGGTAATGGATTCCGTGCCGAAGCCGCTCTGGCCGGCGAAGGCGGTCATTTTCTGCCGCGCCTCCGCGCTGGAAAGACCGGACCAGTCGCCCGAATTCTCCACGATGCCGTAGTCTAGAAACGGCTCCGCCATGGACCCGCCGTCCGCCAGCGGTCCGTCTACGGGCCTGATCACCGGGACAACGGGGATGCCGTAAGCGCGGCAAAATTCGAAATCGCGCGCATCGTGAGCGGGCACGGCCATGATTGCGCCGGTCCCGTATCCCATCAGAACGAAATTGGCCACCCAAATCGGAACGAGTGATCTGTTGAACGGATGAATCGCATAGCTACCGGTGAAGAGGCCGACTTTTTCAAGATTGCCGGGATCCAGACGCGCGGTCGCATCGATCATTTCTTTGATTTGCATGCGCGCGGCTTCGTCGGTGACGAGCTCGTCGACCAGCGGATGCTCAGGCGCGAGAATCAGGCAGGTTGCGCCGTAGATGGTGTCGATGCGCGTGGTGAAGATCCTGACCTTGCGGGGGAGGCCGTCGACCGCGAAATCAACTTCGGCGCCTTCCGAGCGGCCGATCCAGTTCCGCTGCATGGCGAGGACGCGTTCGGGCCAACCTTCCTCGAGCTGCTGCATGGCATCGAGCAACTCGCCTGCATACGCGGTGGTTTTGAGGAACCACTGCTGCATGGCGCGCTGCTCGACAGGCGTGGTTTCGTGGCGCCAGCAGCAGCCGTTGACCACTTGCTCATTGGCGAGCACCGTGCCACATTCAGGGCACCAGTTCAGCAGCGCTTCTTTCCGATAGGCCAAGCCGCGTTCGAACATTTTCAGAAAGAACCACTGATTCCAGCGGTAATATCCGGGGTCGCAGCTCGCGATTTCACAGTTCCAATCGATAGCGAGGCCCAGGCGCTGCATCTGCGTCCGCATGCTAGCGATGTTGCCGAGCGTCCATTCGCGCGGATCGCGGCCTTCTTTGAGCGCTGCGTTTTCCGCAGGTAGTCCGAAGGCGTCCCAGCCCATGGGGTGCAGAACGTTGTAGCCGCGCATCCACATGTAACGCGCCAAGGCATCCCCGATAGCGTAGTTGCGCACATGGCCCATGTGTAGCTTGCCGCTGGGGTAGGGCAGCATCTCAAGCACGTAGTACTTGGGCTTATCGGGAGCGTCCGCTACGTAGAGCGACGAGTCACGCGCCCAACGCTCGTGCCATTTGGGTTCGATTTCTTTGGGGTCGAACGCTTTTTCGGGGATACCAGCTCCTTCAACGCGGTAACATTTCGCAGATCGTCGCCCGGATTATCGACGGGCGTTTCCAGGATGAAGGCCTTCTTTCGCAGTTCCGGATGATTCAGAATGCGGCGGAAGCCTTCTAAACCAATATAACCAGCACCTATATTGGCGTGACGGTCCGAGTGCGAGTTCAGAGGAGTTTTAGCATCGTTGGCGTGGATGACGGGAACGTGCTCCAGGCCCAGCGTTTCCATCGCACATCCGAGGAGCTGAGTAAGTCCGGCCTCCTGCGCGATGTCGAAACCACTGACGTAACAATGGCACGTATCGAGGCAGTAACCCATGGGTATGTCCAGATAGGGGCCGGCCAGCTCGCGGATGGCGGATAGTTCGTCCAACTTACCCCCGAGCTGCGCGCCTGCTCCCGCTGTGTTCTCGAGAAGGATGCCCAGCCTGGCGTTCTTTTTGAGAGCTGGATCGACCGCGCGCCAGGCAAGTGCCAACGCTTCGGCTACATTGAGCATCCCTTGTTCGATAGTCATGCCCTTGTAGTTGCCCGGATGGGTGACAAGATATTCTGCGCCGATGAGGAGCGCGCGCTCCAATTCGCCGCGAAAACCGTCAATGGATTTCTCGCGGATGAGGGACGGCGGAGCGGCCAAGTTGATCAGGTAACTATCGTGGATGACTAGCGGGGTGAGATCGTACCGGTCGCGCAGGCGGTTCAATTGCAGGATCTGCTGGCGATCGGGCGACTTGGCGCGCCACATGCGGGGGCTTGCGGAGAAGATCTGGAAGGTATTTGCGCCGAGCTCATTGGCCTTGCTGGCGGCGCGATCGAGCGAACCAGCGGTGGAAGTATGGATGCCGATGCGCAATTCTCAGAATAGCCAGCGCACGATTTTCGGGGTCGTGGCATTCGTATTACCTTGGGTTGTGGGGCGCTTTTTTACCCTCGTGGAAGCGGAAGGTTTATTGCCGGAGGTGGAACGACTTCTGCGGAAGTTGATTGAGCTGAAGCGGCAACATGACGTCGCCAACGAGGAACTCGGCGGCATCCTTCAACGCATCGCTCTGGCAGGCGGCATGGCTCCTCCGCGAGAGAGGATCGCACAACTTCGTGAGCGCAAGGACGCTTCGGCCGGTGGTTTCAAATCGACCGCAGAAAAAATTCAGGAGATCGGCTGCCATCTGAAAGACATCGAAACAGGGCTGATCGATTTTCCGACGCTGTACAGAGACAAAGAAGTGTACCTTTGTTGGAAGCTAGGGGAAGCGGGGATTGGCTTCTGGCACCACGTGGAAGATGGTTTTCGCGGACGGCATGCCATAGACAGCGAGTTCCTGGCAAATCATCGCGGAAGCACGTAGCGGTGGACACGCGGTTTTTTACTACAGTTGTTACACTACGCTCGGATGCTATTGGCCCGGGAATTCATCGCGTACCTCTCGCGGCAACTGGTGAACCGGCTCAGTCCGGCTGCGTTCGAGACTACGAATCCGGCGACCGGGGCTGCGCTTATCGGCCAGATGATCGAAGAAGATCTCTCGACCGAAGACCGGCTGAACGACGAGGTTCGCGACTTATTGGAAGATTACAGCGATTACATGCGGCGGGAGAACATTTCCTACCAGGAGATGTTTCGCAAGATCAAGAACCAGTTGCTGGCGCAACGCAAATTGACGCGTGCCGCCGGCCGCGACACGGGAGATGCCATGAAGCTGTCGCGCGACCGTGTGAATGAGCTATCGCACAAGATTGTGACCGGCATGCGCAAGTCGCGCGACTTCAGAGTTCGCAAGGACCCCAACGAACTTCGTCTCGCGCTGGTGCGCGAAATGACCGATCTGCTGCAAATGGAGGACCGGATCGACAAGGCGGCGCGGCAAAAGATCAGGACCCAGAAACGCGATATTGCCGAAGGCGGGGAAGAGTACGACATTCTCCACAAGCGCTACTACGCCGAAGAATTGAAGAAGCTCGGCATCAATCTGAATCATTAGTTGCCCTGAATAGCGGTTAATGCGAGCGGGGCCCTGGCCTTTCGTAGATCGCCGGCGTCGTAAACAACGAAGTCACGATTTCGGAAGACGGGTGTCACCTCACGAAGCTCGTTCGCGCGCTTCAGGACGTAATAATCGATAGGAAGCGACAGCATGCCCTGCAGCCGTCGCGGCGAAAATCCGCCTTGCATGGTGTCCTGCCAGCGTTGCCACCACTCCCCGGCGAACGATTCGAAGTAGGGGACCAGCGTGCCGCTGTTCCAATCGACCCAGAGTGCACGGATGGACTCGGCCCTGAAGATTCCTGGGTACAACTCGCGTCCGGCATCGGGAAACAGGAACATTGAGCTGCCCCAAGTCTTGTTCTCGGCCCATTGGGCGACCTCAATGATGGGCTTTGAATCAATACGGGGATGCGTCGCGACGCCAGGGATGCGTGGCAGCAGAAAGATGGCGGCAAGCGGTAGAAGCAGGACGACGGATACCCAGTCGCTTCGATGAAGCCTGGTTAGTAAAATACCCAGCGCGCAGGCAAGTACCGCCATAGTCAGTAGCTGAACAACGGAGATTGCGTCAGTAAGCTTGAGTAAGTCAAGAAGCCGCACATTCATTGGCAGAGCAAAGACCAGAAGAAACCAGAGGCATGCTTCGCCGGCTTTCCCTCTGAGCGCCGCGCGAGCGCCGGCCATGGCACAGGACATCCCAGCGAAGGCGACGGTATAAAGCAGTGTTCGCGCGGGTTGTACCTGCGGGATGAACGACCACCGCAGACGATCAAGCAGAAGGCCGGATACGGGCACACTTACTATGCCGCACAAGGGAAGCGCCACGAACAGCCAACGCGCTTGCCGGTTCAATGCGGGCCAGATTCGGGCGGCGGCCCAAATGCCGCAGACGAGAATAGCCAAATAATGCCATATCTCGTGCGGCGCCCAAAGAGATACCCAAACAAATTTAGTTCGATACTGCTGGAGCGCGGCCAACGGCTCCGAGATAGTGCTGAAGAAATCCTGACGCTCAAGGACTCCGGGCTGTAACTGCGCAAGGTTCGCGAGCAACAGGATGAAGACGAGCAGAATAGTCAGTGCGGGACGCAAGAGGCGCCGCAAGCGGCTGTCAAGAAGAAATGCCATCAAAAGCACTGCCCAGAACGGAGCGGCGATGGCAGGATCGTAGACGACGGCCAAGCCTCCAGCTAATCCGGCCAAGAGCGGTTTCTCGCGCGCGATCAGACCAGCCGACAGCAGAATCCAACCAAATGCAAAGGCGAGTGGCACTGCTTCGGGATTAACCAGCAGAACCGCCGGGCCGGGCAAGGCGGCGCCCAGATTCAGCAGGGCAGCGATGATTACGGCGAGCACGTCATCGAAGCCGGTCGAGACCGCCAACAGAAAAACGCCGATAACCGCGGCCAGGCGACAACCAAGCTGTTGCAAGGTAAGTGCAGTGCGGAGATCTACATTAACGGTTTCGTGCAGGAAAAGAGTAAGTTCGTCGTAGATCGTGTAAGCGACATCCGGATGAGTTGCAACTAAGTCGCGCGACAGAAACCCCGGCGCATCCAGCCGCTCCAGCATCGGAAGATAGACTTGCGTATCTGCTTCTAAGTAGGTGTGCCCTGGGAAAAACTGGTACTCCAGCCAAGTAACTGCAATCAGCCCAAAGGACAGGAGAAGCGCTCTCCGCATTTACTGAGCGGGCGTCTTGTTCAACTGCTCTTTGGCCCACGCACGATTTGGATCAAGCTTTAAGGCCTGCTCAAAAGCTTGTCGCGAGTCGCTATTGCGATTCGCCTTCCGCAGAGCTACACCTTTCCAGATATACGCGTCGGTCAACTTGGGATCGAGCGAGAGTGCCTGATCGAAATCCTTAAGCGCGACGTCCACGCCTCCTCCCATGGCCGAAGGCAGGTAGTAATTCCCCACGCCGCGGGTGACGTACGCCAGTGCGAGTCGGCTATCGAGCTGTATCGCCTTGTTTATTTCATCGCGGGCACATTGGCCGTACTTCAAAGTTCCGAGCACCGGATTCGCTGGAATGACTTGCCCACAAAGCTCACCCAATAGCCGATGATATTCGGCGCTGGAGCCATTTTCAGCGACAGCCTTTTTGGCGGGATCCAAACCGGCTTCGGCGAGCGCTTCGGATTTCTTCTTGTCGTGAAGCTCCATGGCAACCTCCGCTCCGTAGGAATAAGCGAGTGCCAATCTATACGAAGCGTCCGCGGTGCCGGGGTTCTGCTGGGCGGCTTGCCGGTATTGCGCGATGATGCCGTCGATCGCGGCGAGATCCTGACGATCGCGCGCGCTGAGCAAATCGTTTATTCCGGTGGCGGCTGCGACCGTTATCGCACAAGCGCATAGCGCCCATACCGCTGGTTGTGCGCGGTTCAAAACAAACTCCAAAACATACTCGCTTTCATTGTAGGAGTGACGTGCGCGCGGACTCACAGTTTCGATACTTTACGTTCTATGAAGAGAAAGTATAGGGCGAGGGTGACGACCAGGATGCCGTTGCCGGTCATAATGGCCGGCGCGGACGTTTTTTTGATGAGC
This sequence comes from Bryobacteraceae bacterium, assembly GCA_039583505.1. Taxonomy (GTDB): domain Bacteria; phylum Acidobacteriota; class Terriglobia; order Bryobacterales; family Bryobacteraceae; genus Bog-105. Next base: position 6,856 of record JAVKSW010000060.1, read on the forward strand.
AATCCGGAGATGACGCTGCCGAGGGGCATGCCGCCTCGAAACGCCATGTTGTAGACACTCATCACGCGGCCCCGCATCGCATCGCTCACGTAGAGCTGAACCAATGACGAATTGAGGGCGAACACGATCATCAACGCTGCGCCAGCCCCGAAGAGAAGCATGGTCGTCAACACAATGTTTTTGGAAACGCCGAAGCCGGCGATGAAGGCGCCAAGAACCAGCATCACCAGCAGGGATCGCTTGGCGTGTCCGATCTGGTTCTGGCTGGCCGCGACGACAAGCGCTCCGGTTATGGAGCCGACGCCGGAGATGCATAGAAACCAGGCGAAGGTATTCGCGCCGCCGTGGAAGATGTCGCGCGCCATAACCGGCAAGAAAGTGATCAGCGGGAACGAGAGCAGCGTTGTCAGGAAGCCCAGGGCGACAAGACCGATCATTCCCTGGCGCTTGCGCAGGAAATTGATGCCCTCGCGCATGCTCTCAATGACGGATTCGCCACTCTTCTCGGGAACGAAGCGCGGGTGAATGAGCAGCAAGGTGATGATAACGGCGACGAAGGAAATGCCGTTCAACCCGAAGCACCAGGCAGCTCCGAGTTTGACCAGGGCGATGCCGCCCAGTGCCGGGCCAACTACGCGCGCCACATTGAACTGAATGGAATTGAGGGCGATGGCGTTTTGCAGATCCTCCTTGTTCACCAGAGAAGGAATGAGGGCCGAATAAGCCGGTCCTCCGATAGATTGCGCGGTTCCAACCGCGAATGACAAACACCAGATATGCCAGACGCGAACCACCCCGGTGACGACCAAAGCCGTAAGCAAGAAAGCGCAGCACATCTGCACAATTTGAGAAATCAGAAGCAATGTTTGGCGGCTCCTGCGATCCGCGAAGACTCCGCCGAACAGCGAAAACAGGAATATGGGAATCTGTCCGAAGAACGCGTCGAGTCCCAAGTAGAGGGAAGAATTAGAAAGCTGGTAGACGAGCCAACTCTGCGCGAGGATCTGCATCCAAGTGCCGATGGTGGACGTGCAGGCGCCCAGCCACATGAGCCGGAAGTCCGGATATCGGAACGCTCTAAAGACTCGCTTCAGCAAGCAATGCTCTTTTTTGAAGCTTCATCGGTTATGCCAGAGGCTTTTCCCGCTTGATCAGATGGATGAGGTTTCCATCGGGATCGTTGAAGAAGACGAGCCGATTGCCCTGATTCGTGAACGGCTCGCCTTCGAACTTAACGCCTTGGGATTGCAGTTGCCGGTAAGCGGCATCGAAATCGGCGACGGCCACTGCAATGTGCCTCATTCCGGGTGTCCGCATGCCGGTTTGGGGGCGCTCGCCTTCCGCAGGCACGATCTCGATCAGAGCGCCGTTAGCCGCTTTTATGAAGTAGTTGCCGGCGTATTCAAAAGTGATCTCAAAGTCGAGATAGGCCGCATACCAGTCGGCTAGCCGCTTCGGATTCGGCGAAGCGATCGCAAAATGCTCGATGCCGCTAAACACACGGGGATTGTAGCAGGAGGACGTCGCCGCTTCAGTACACGGCGAAACAGAAGGCGCTGTCAGCGCCGGGTGCATGGAGCGCATACTCGCCCGGATCAAGCATGTGTGAAGCTTCTATGCGATAAAGGCTCAAGTCGATCTTGCGCAAGGTGAGGCGAAGATCTTCCTGGTAATCCTGATCCTCCTCTGCGCCATGGCTGGCGAGTGACGCCTCTCTACGCCCGTTTCTTACTTCGAAATGGTACAGAGCGAGTTGATCCGGGTTGATCTTATCGGGCGCAATCAGAAAGATAGGCTCGGGCAGCGGCGTTCGGGCGGTGGAGGCGGCGCCGGGGACCCAAAGAATTTGCCCGTGTTTGGATTTCTGCTCAGTTGCGTGCTGCACGTCGAGAGCTAGCAGCCTCCGAGCCTCAAGCAGAAAGGGAACGTCTCTCTTAGGTGGCCGCGGGCCGGAGTATTGCTGCGCATTCATCACAGAAGATAGAGCGGCAACGAATGCGCGACGCGTCATAGTGGCTCTTGCGATGCGAGCCATGGCTCGAGCCGCGGATCGAGAAAATCTTTGATGCGCAGATCGATACCATGAAACTCCGTCGGCGTAGTTTCGACACCGACAGTGCGCATTCCGGCGGCGAGCGCGGCTTCGACGCCGGTCGGGGAATCTTCGAAAACGATGCAATTCGCGGGCGCCGTTTGCAGCTTTTCCGCGGCTTTGAGGTAGATGTCGGGGAAGGGCTTCGGCCGGCTCACCTGCGAGCCGTCGATGGTAACCGGAAAGAACTGCCGTAAGCCGAAACGATCGAGGACAAAATCGATGTTGGCCGGTTCCGCATTCGATCCCACGGCTTTTTGTATATCTCTGTGCCGCTCCAGAAATTCTGCGATGCCGGGCACGCGGTACGCATTCAGTTCGGCGGCGAGCAGCATTTCGCGGAAGAGGCGTTCCTTGGCGGCGCCATGCTCAAAGACGACGTCGTCGGCAAGATGGTTGCCCAAAAGATCTCTGACCAGCTCCGAATTGCGGCGGCCATGCATTCTTCGCTCCATCTGGGCCACGTGAACTCCTAAACCCGCCAAGTACTGCTCCCAGGCAGTGGTATGAAGCGGCATGGAGTGGATCAAGACGCCATCGAGATCGAAGATCATTGCAATTTGCCGCTTCGAAGCGTCGTTCACGGCGATGAGAATAGCACGCGAGCCAACGACTTTCCGCGACGCATGCAAGGCCCAAACAGGCCGCTCCGACGCTATAATCAGGGCACACGGGCAATATCGTGGCGTCATCGTATTTTGACCCAAACAGCTAACGAAATCAGCACAAAACGGAGCTTCCGGCGTGTCTGGCACGCCCTGCTGTGGGCTGTGGGCGCGCTCCTGCTGCTGGGACTGATCGCGCCTTTGATCGATGCTGTCCGGTTTAGCGCACCGATTGAAAAAGCGCTCGAAACATCGCTCGGCCGCCAAGTGAAATTCGAAAAGGTGCATTTCACGCTCTTGTCCGGGCCCGGTCTTTCGCTGGAGAACGTCACCATCAGCGAAGATCCGCGTTATGGCGTGGAGCCATTCGCCTACGTACCAACGCTGGAGGCTCGGCTGCGCCCTGACAAATTGTTGATGGGGCGCATGATCTTTTCGAGCTTGCGGCTGGTTGAGCCTTCATTGAACCTGGTGAAGAGAAGCGACGGGACGTGGAATATCGTGACCTTGGTCCAGCGTTTAAGCGCACCGCGACGAGCACCGCTGAACTTATTTCCTGCACTCGAGGTAGCGCGGGGACGCATCGACTTCAAGTTCGGTACGCGCAAAACCACGCTTTACGTTTTGGATTCCGATCTGACCATCTACCCCGAACATTCCGGTAAGCTGTACATCCAGTTTTCCGGTTCACCGGCCCGCACCGACCGCGCTGGAAACGGTTTCGGGCATCTTCGCGGTTCTGCAACCTGGTATCTGAATCCGCGAAGCG
>JAVKSW010000061.1:0-10318 GCA_039583505.1 Bryobacteraceae bacterium
AGCAATTTCGGATTCACCGATTTGCGCCTCGTGAACGCGTACGACGTCGCGTTTCAGGAGGCGCGTTCCGCGGTCCGTGCGCACTACATCCTGGAGCGAGCATCGGTGCTGGACGATATCGCCGCGGCCGTCGCCGGGTGCGCGCTCGTCGTGGGGACCACGGCCGTGGGGCACCGCGATCTCCACGTTCCCCTGTACCGGCTCGAAACCGCCGGCCAGATGATTCGCGAGCAACTGGAATCTTCCTCCGTCGCGCTGCTGTTCGGCTCCGAAAAATTCGGCCTTTCCAACCAGGATATGAGCCACTGCAATTGGCTTCTGCGCATCCCCACGCGCGAAGAACACGGCTCCATGAATCTCGGCCAAGCGGTGGCCGTTTGCCTCTACGAGCTGCGGCGAAGTTTCAATGATGAGCTGCGGCGAAGTTTGAACGATGAGCTGCGGCGAAGTTTCAACGATGAGCCGCGGCGCAATGCGAGCGGCGCGAGAGAGCGCTTCGATGCGCCGGAACACGCCACCGCCGACGATCTGGAGCGCTTCACGCTGCTTTTGCTCGACCTTCTCCGGCGGTCCGGTTACGTAAACGAACGCACCTCGCAATCCACCGATCTCAAAATCAGGCGTCTGGTGCGCCGGCTGGGCGTACCGGCTTCCGACACGGAAACATGGCTCGGTATCTTGCGCCAGATCCTCTGGAAATTGAGTCATAGCGATTCCGCCTGATGCTATTCTGAATCCCGATGACGAAGGTAGACGCCTCGTTTAAGCTCGCGCGCCCTCTCAACGACAACGAATTGAAGAGCATTGCACGCGTGCATGCTGTCTACGGAATGCTGACGGTACATCTTTTGCCCTCGGGTGACGAATTGTTCGTTGAATACGACGCCTCCCGGCTGGAACCGAAAGAGGTCCGCGGCACGCTCGAAGAGCATGGAATCCCGCTAACATAGTTTTTATCGTGGAAAATTCCCCGCGCACATACATACCATTGCGCGACATCAACCGGCGTATCGTGCTGGCGTTTTTCGCGGTTGTCCTGATTTGCTTGTTCTTCTACAGGCAGCTCGATTACGTCGCCAACGGCGAACATCGATCCGCGCTGCTCACGTTTTCCGAGGAAGCCGTCGGGTGTCTTGCCGGTCTCGCTGTTTTCCCCCTGGTTTACCTGGTGGCGATTCGGTTCCCGCTCCCCTCACCCGCTTGGCGCCGAAATGTCGCCGCGCATCTGCTCGCGCTGTGCCTCATCTCCGTCGTGCACACGAGCGTGATCGCCTTACTGCGCGCAGTTTTCTTTCCACTTCTCGGGTTTCAGAACGAGAGCTACGGATATTTGTCGTGGCGCTACCCCATGGAGTTCTCGCACCTGTTCATCTTCTATTGGGCGGGTGTCAGCCTGATCTACCTCTTTCATGAGATCCGCTTCGCACGCGAGCGCGAGCTTCGCCAGGCCAAGCTGGAAGCCAGCCTTTCCGAGGCCCAACTGCAAAATCTTCGACTGCAGCTCGAGCCTCATTTTCTCTTCAACGCGCTGAACGCGATCTCGGCAGCCATCTACGAAAATCCGCGCGCCGCCGACGAAATGATCGGCCGTCTCGCCGACTTGCTCCGTCAACTGTTCAAGAGCGATCGCTCACAGGAAATTCCTCTCGCCCGCGAGCTGGAGCTGCTCCAGCTCTACACCCGGATCATGGAAGCGCGGCTGGAACATCGGCTTTCGCTCTCCATCGAAATCGAGGACGCCGTAAAACAAGCGCTTGTTCCGCAACTGCTTCTTCAGCCGCTTGTCGAAAACGCTATCCGCCACGGCATGCATCCCGTGACCTTCCAGGCCGATATCGCCATCCAGGCATACAGTCGGGACGGAGAGCTTCATGTCGCGATCCGCGATCACGGAGCAGGAATCGATGGGACAGAACTGCCCAGTGCCGGAATCGGCTTGCGCAACACCACCGAACGCCTTTCCCGGTTGTACGGTAATCAGCAAAGTTTTCAAATCCACAATGCGGAGGACGGCGGTGCAATTGTGGAATTACATCTTCCGCTTCACCTGGCCGCCGCCGATGACCCAGCACTAGTAAACGAACGGGCTGCGGCGCCGGAGCACGCTCTCACGTGATTGCTCAAAGATGATTCGTGCTGTCCTGGTGGACGATGAACCCCCGGCGCGCCGCAAGCTTCGTCACCTGCTCTCCTCAGAGGCGGACTTTACCGTCATAGGCGAGGCCGGCTCCGGAGCCGAAGCTGTCGACCTGTTGAACCGCCTGCAACCGGATCTCGCGTTTCTCGACGTTCAGCTTCCCGATTGCACCGGGTTCGACGTTCTCGAATCCCTCGACACGCGAGACAGTCTGCAGATCGTCTTCGTCACAGCGCACGACGATTTCGCGCTGAAGGCGTTCGAAGTCCATGCTGTCGATTACCTGCTGAAGCCGGTTGAGCCGAGCCGCTTCGCCCAATCGCTGGGCCGCATCCGCAAGGTTTTCGCGGCCGGTAATACAAGCCACCTGGCCAGCCGCCTCGACGCGCTCGTCGCCACGCTGCGATCCGATCCTGCTTACGCGCGCCGTCTTCTGATTCAGGAAAATGACCGCTCCTTTTTCCTCGAGGTCACCCGCATCGATTGGATTGAAGCCGCCCGCAATTACGCGTGTATTCACTCCGGCGATCGAACTTACATCGTGCGCAGCACTCTGGACGCGATCACCGCCAAGCTCGATCCCGCCGTTTTTCGGCGCATCAACCGTTCTGAAGTTGTGAATGTCGATCGCATCGCGGAGGTACGCTCCTGGTTTCACGGCGATCAGAAAATTATCTTGAAAAGCGGCGCTGAGCTGAATTGGAGCCGCCGGTACCGCACCAGCTCCCTCGAAGAACTGGAGCGTGCGTGATCCGCGCACTCCGCTCGTCACGGCGGAAGTCCCGCTCGTCCCGATTCGCTTCGCCTCGTGAAAACTCGATCGCAAAATGGTCCCATGAAGCTTCTCGCCCTTGCACTTGCATTCCTCTCAATTCCCGCTCTGCTGGTACTTGCCGCGGAAAACGGCGACTGGCCGACCTACGGTCACGATCCCGGCGGCCAGCGCTTCTCTCCTCTCACAGCCATCAATCGCGCGAACGTGAAAGCGTTAAGAATCGCCTGGACCTATCGCACCGGCGACGCGTACGCGCCCAAGGACGGCTCGAAACCGACGCAATTCGAAGCGACACCGCTGTATATCGACGGCACACTGTATCTGTCGACGCCGCTGGGCCGCATCGTCGCTCTCGATCCCGTGACGGGCAAGCAGCGCTGGTCCTACGATTCGCACGTCAACAGAGATAAGGGGTACGGCGATTACGCGAATCGCGGCGTTTCGACCTGGAAATCTCCCTCCGGCGAGCGCCGCGTCTTCCTCGCAACTATCGATGCGCGTTTAATCGCCGTGGATGCCGCCACCGGCAAACCTTGCGGCGATTTTGGCGACAACGGCACGGTCGATCTCCGTCATGGTCTCCGCATCGGTCCCCGCGGCTTTGCCGACTACGAAGAAACCTCGCCGCCCGCAGTCGTCGGAAATACGCTCGTCGTCGGTTCCGGCATTCAAGACAACGGCTGGACCGACGAGCCCAGTGGCGAGGTCCGTGCTTTCGATGCGATCACCGGCAAGCTGAAATGGTCATGGGATCCCATTCCGCAGGATCCGCACGCCGTCGGCGCCGACACCTGGAAAAACGGCAGCGCTCCGCGAACGGGCGCCGCGAACGCCTGGTCGGTGATCGCCGTCGACGCCGCCCGCAATCTGGTTTTCATCCCCACCGGCAGTGCCAGCCCCGATTTCTATGGCGGCGAGCGTGTGGGGAACAACCTATTCGCGGATTCCATCATTGCGCTGCGGGCCGATACCGGCAAGCGCGTCTGGCATTTCCAAACGGTCCACCACAACCTCTGGGATTACGATGTCGCGTCGCCGCCTCTGCTCTTCGACATGCATCGCGATGGAAAGACGATTCCCGCCATCGCCGTGGCCTCGAAGACCGCCAACCTGTTTATCCTGAATCGCGAAACCGGCGAACCCATCTTCGGCGTCGAAGAACGGCCCGTCCCGAAAAGCGATGTCCCGGGCGAAGTCTCCTCACCCACTCAGCCCTTTCCAGTCAAGCCGGCGCCCCTCTCACCGCAACACATGACCGCCGAGGACGCTTTCGGCATCGACGATGCCGACCGCAACTATTGCCGCGCGGAAATAGGCAAGCTGCGCACCGGCAGCATCTTCACGCCGCCCTCGCTCCAAGGCAATCTCTTTCTGCCCGGTAACATCGGAGGACAAAATTGGGGCGGAATGGCGTACGACCCCGTGCACGGCCTTCTGATTCTCCCTTCGAACCACCTCGCCTCGGAAGTTCGCCTCGTTGCGCGCGCCGATCTTCCTGGCGTGCGAGCCTCGCAACGAGAGCGAAAGCTGGATGGCGACTGGGAAATAGCGCCGCAGCGCGGGACGCCTTACGGCATGATGCGCCGATTCCTGCTCAGCCCGAAACGTATTCCCTGCACTCCTCCACCATGGGGTACGCTTCTGGCCGTCGATACCGGGACGGGAGACAAGAAGTGGGAAGTGCCACTCGGCCAGTTCAGTCCAAAACTCCCGGCGAAGTGGGGTTCTATCTCGCTCGGTGGACCGATGATCACCGCCGGTGGTCTCGTGTTTATCGGAAGCACGCTCGACCCCTCGCTCTACGCCTTCGATGTTGAGACCGGGCAACAGCTCTGGAGAGGAGAGTTGCCGACGAGCGCGAAAGCGACCCCGATGACCTTCCAAGGTCCGGACGGCAAGCAATATGTCGTGGTAAGCGCGGGTGGTTACGGCATTCCCGATCTATCGCCCATCGGCGACTACGTAGTAGCTTTTACTATGTGAGTCAACCGCACCATGTCACTCAGCTGCTGGCGGGCATCCATCCTGTTCGTGAGGCGCTGCGCGCTCACCGGCCGCTGGATAAAATCCTGATCGCGAAGGGAGCGTCCGGGCCTCGCATCCAGGAGATCGTCGACCTCGGTCGCGACGCCTCTGTCCCGGTTCGCTTCGAGTCTCGCGAATTACTCGATCGTGCTGCCAAAGGGGTGTCGCATCAGGGCGTCATCGCCTTCGGCGCCGCTCACAGCTATGTCGAGTTGAGCGCAGTCGTCGAGCAGGCAAAACTCCTGGTCGTCCTGGATGGTATCGAAGATCCGCAAAATCTCGGAGCCATTATTCGCACCGCCCACGCTGCCGGCGCAAACGCTATCGTTGTTCCCGACCGCCGCTCGGCGCCGCTCACCGAGAGCGTGGATCGGGCATCCGCCGGAGCGCTCGAATATCTGCCTATTGCGCGCGTGGTCAATATCAGCCAAACGCTGGAGCATTTGAAAGAAAAAGGATTCTGGATCTATGGGCTGGACGAGCGCGGGAGCGAGCTATACGATGCAATCGACTACGCCTCGCCGACCGTGATCGTCCTCGGCGGCGAAGGGAAAGGCTTGCACCACGGCGTTCAAAAGCATTGCGATGTCCTGGTCCGCATTCCCATGGCCGGCGCGGTTTCATCCTTGAACGTTTCGGTCGCGGCGGGCATCGTCCTGTTTGAGTGGCGCCGCCGGATTAGAATAGTCGAATGCGCGAGAACGTCGTAACTGCCCCACCAGAACTGCAGGACGAAATCACCCGAGGTCTGGACGTCCTGAAAAAGCACGGCTACCAAGTAACGGCCCAGCAGGACTCCTCAGGCGACCTCTCCCTCGACTTCAAATTCGGCGCCACGGAGCAGACCCTCAAATTCGCCAAAGACGAATGGCAAAAGAAGGGCGCCGTTGAAAAGCGTATCGTCGACAAATTAGAGATTTGATCAGCCGCCGGCCGTCAGGGCCAGCACGAGGGATTCCATGATCAGCCGGTCGTCTTTGTAGCCTTCTCTAAACTTTTTGTCAGTCTCATAGATCAGGGCGATGCCCTTCGCGAGACGCTCCTTGGTAAAGGCGCTTGCAGTCGCAATCACCTGTTCGGCGCGATCTCGCCACATGCGCACGCCGATGTTCGAAAAAAAACTCAGCGCCTGTTGAACCGAGCTTACACGCGCTTCCTTCGCGGCCAGCGCCAGCCGAAACTGCGTGCCCAGAAATGTCAGAGCCAGCGGCAAATACTCACCATCCCTGATGAGGATGTCGAGCGAGCGCAAGGCGCCCGCGCGATCACCCTTGCCCAACGCATTCACCAGCGTGAAGATTGTGCTCTGCGCCGCGTTCGGAACGAGTATACGCAGATCGTCCAACGTCACGGCGCGCTCGCTTCCCACGAACAGCGACAGCTTCTCTACCTCCGCCGCCAGCCGGCTCGCGTCACCGGCAACCGCGTCGAGCAAGACTGCCAGCTCGCGCCCGCCCAATTTCAGCCGGTTTTGCTTTGCAAGCTCCTGCCCCAGGAAACGGCTCGATTCCGGCGTGAATTGGCGAAACTCCACGACGGCAGGAACTGCCGAATAAAATTTCTCCACCCGCTCGAGTTTCGTTCGATCCTCACCGGCAAAATCGTACCGGCTGCACTCGAATACCATGACCGTTCCCGGTGTGGGGGCCTGCAGATAGGACGCAAGCTGGGATTCGATGGGCTTCGCGCCTGGGTCGCTCTCCTCCGCGGTGGCTGTGACGCGCCGCGGAAGCGCCAACTCCGCGCTGCAGACCCAGATCAACCGTTCGGAGGAAAACAGCGACAGCGAGCGCGCATCGTCCAGCACCTCGGGCAGACTCACGTTTTCTAAATCGACCTGCGTCAGACCCTCGGCTCTACGCTCGGCCGGCAGAAGGCGCGATAGTAGCGCATTCTTGCAAACTCGCCGCTGATACCCTTCCTGGCCCAGAAACAGGTACGCGGGCGCGGGCGGCTGCTTCGCAATGCGAGCGAGAAACTGTTCCGAGGTCATACGATAAGGAGCACCTTGAACCGAGCTATTGAATCAGAAATTTTCAAGAATTGCGCTGACCACGTCATGCGCCAAATCGCGCCCCAGCCGATCGAGCGCCGGACCACTCTCGTCAAAAAACTGGTGCGGATCCACGGCCTCGTCGTAGTTCTGCTGGAAGGCTAAGTTCGGCCGCGAAAAAAGAACCCGGCCGGTCGAGCGCTCTACCAGAGTGATGGTCACTATCACGGTCACTCCCACGCTCGTCGCCTTGCCCGATGCCGGATCGAACAGCACCGGATAGACTGTTGCCGTATTGATGGAGCCGTTCAACACAGCGTCGGCTTCGCTGGGGTCGTTCACAATGCGAAAGCGCGAGCGGGCAATAAACTCGCGCCCGATCTGCTGCGGCAGCCTGTCTATCAGCCGGTACTGGGTCGTGAGTGTCGAGAAAGATGGAATCGCAATCGTCTGAATGCTCTTAGGCACCAAATCGGCCTTGCCGCCCACATGATAACCGCAGGAGAGCGATCCCGCCACGGCTGCCATGATCAGCAGAGCCCCGCGAAATGCTCCCATCATTGCTGTTGCATTCCGACTCTCTTCACCAAATCCGCTGCCGCATCCGCGGTCAATCGCAAATTGTCTCCCACCACCCAGAACCACGCCGCGCGCCCGTTGTTGCGGTCAGTTCGAATGTCGCCCGCAATCAAGCCGCTTTGATTCGCTGCGCCCACATTGTCCGGCGCCGCAGCGTCGTTTCCGCGAACCTCGATTTCAGCGGACGCTAAAGCTTCGCCCAACTCGGCCGCCGCGATATCGCCCTCAAATTCCACCCATAGCGAAATGCTGTAGCCGTGGAACACAGGCGCTTGCACCACTCGTAGGGACGGCATCGGAATCGCGGTTGCGCCGGCTTCGCGGCTCAATATGCTGGCAACGTCGCGTTCGATGCGCTGCTCGATGGTCGAAAGCTTGCCTGGCGCTTCCTCACCCCATTGCGGTAATAGGTTAAAACTCACCTGGGCATCGAAGACATTCTGCTCGAGCGCCTTGAACGCAAGCAGTCCGGTGGTCTGTTGATGAAGTTCGGACACTCCGCTCTTCCCACGCTCGCTCGCGGGCTCGAAAATGTGTACGACGCTTTGCCGGATGCGCCGGTAGCGCGCCAGCTTGCCCAGCACCGCGGCTACCGCGCTCGCCGCCGGATGTGCGATCACGAACAACCAGTTTGATTGCAAGTCCGCGTCTCCGTCCAGCGACGCAACGATCCGTGCCTCCGCTTGGTTTTCAAGATGGCCCGTGCAATCGATCAGTACAGGACGGCCGCCGGCGCTCTTCGCCAGTTCATACGCCTTGAATGCGCCTTCCGCCGATCCCGCGATCAGAATGGCTTGCTCACTCCGGACCGATTGCGCGTTCAATGGCTCCAGGTAAACCGCTTCCCCTTCCCGCTCGCCGAAATTGCCTTCGCCGCCGGCTGCATAGCCCGTAATCACCGCCCCTGTTCGGTCGGTCAGCACTTCCTGAAGCTCGCGCCCCAGCAGCGTTTCCCCGCCCACCACGGCTACTCGAACGGCCTTGTCTTTGGAAGGGACCTTAGCCAACGGGATGCTCCACAAACGGGGTCGGCCGGCGGGATCTGCGGCGCCTGCGAACGATTCCACCCACTCGAATCGCAATACCGCTCAAAACGTAGGCAATCGCCACCGCCAGCAGGACCGGTTGCGGCCATTCCCAAATCAAAAACGCCGCGCCTCCCACGATCAGCACAATCAGCGGCGTGCGCGGCTTTGAGACGTTGATCTGCTTGAAACTTGGATAGCGCCACGTGCTGACCATCAGCAGCGCCGCAATGCCGACGCAGACCAGCCACACGATGGAAAAAGCAAACGAACGAACCGGCGCGTCGTCCATTAACACCACCGCCGTTATCAATCCGGCCGCGGCCGGTATGGGCATGCCGACAAAATACTTGCGGTCCGGGCGGCCTGGATTTTTCGGCATCGGATTCGTTTGCACGTTGAATCGCGCCAGCCGCACGGCCCCGCACAACAAATAGAAGAAGGCAACCAGATAACCGGCACGATGCAGATGGCTCAAGATTTGTCCGGGCGCCGGACTCGCAACAAACGAGACGCCCCACACGAAGGCCAGAATCGCAGGGGCGATCCCGAAGGTGACGACGTCGGCCAGCGAGTCTAATTCGCGGCCGAAATCGCTCGTCGTATTCGTCATTCTGGCAATCCGGCCGTCCAGGCCATCGAAGAAAACCGCAAATGCCAGCGCCTTCGCCGCTAACGAGAAGTGCTGATTCGGTCCGTAATCTCCGCCCTGCGCCTGCATTGCGCCCTGGAAGGCCTGCAGCATGGTTACAAAACCTAGAAAAATATTTCCACTTGTAAACAGAGTTGGCAGCGCATAAGCCGCACGTCGCCTGGGCCGCTTCCCGGCAGCACGTGTATTCGTCAGATGATCGCGAATCATCAGACCGCCTCCCCGTCCATCACGCGCTTCGCCAGAATGGAGGTTCCGCCCGCCACCCGATCGCCTGGCTTCACCGTCGCCCGCCATTCGCGCCCGAAGAACACATCCACGCGCGAGCCGAATTTGATATACCCGATTCGCTCGCCCGCCGACACCGAATCTCCGGCGTGCTTATAACAAACAATTCGCCGCGCAATCAGCCCGGCGATCTGCCGGCATACCACGCGAGTGCCCCGCCCTTCCACCACCAGCGTGTTCTGCTCGTTTTCCGACGACGCCGCCTCATGGCTCGCCACCAGAAACTCGCCCTTGTGATAGGCGATCTCGGTGATCTTTCCCGGAATCGGCGTCCGGTTCACGTGAACGTCGAAGATGTTCAGAAAAATGCTGATTCGAGTCTCGCCTGCGTCGAGTTCGCGAACGGCCACCACTTTGCCATCCGCTGGCGATACGATCACATCTCCAGAGGGCACGGTTCGCTCAGGATCGCGAAAAAAATACAGACAGAACGCCGCCACGACATACAGCGGCGCGCCCGCCCACGGAGTCAGCCAATAGGAAACAGCGAGGCCCGCCAGCGTCAGCCCGCAGGCGTAGTAAATGCCGTCCGAAACAATCCGCAAGAGACCATTTTCTCATGCGAAACAGCATTGTGCCGTCAGAATCCCGCCGATAATCTTGCCAACAACCCCGCCAGCAGCGCCGTCCGATCTGCAATCCGGTCGAGCAGGATACTTTCATTCACCGCATGCGCGCCTTCTCCTACTCCGCCTACTCCGTCGAGTGTCGGAACGCCTAGCGCGGCGGTAAAATTTCCGTCTGAACCGCCGCCCGTCGAAGATTCTTCGAGCGCCAGCCCTAACGTTTTGCCGATCTTCTTCGCTTTTGCAAACAGGCCCACCATCGTCTTTGTCCGCTCCAT
>JAVKSW010000062.1:0-10148 GCA_039583505.1 Bryobacteraceae bacterium
TGGAGCTTGCACTTCGCACTTCCGGCAGGTGCCGCAGACGATCCAGCACCTCTTCGAAATACTGCAGCCGTTGGCCGGGCTTGTCGTGCACCGTACCATCCAGAGCGACGCTCGCTGTAACGACGCCGTCGGCCTTAAATCCACGATCGATATGAAGCTGGTGAGACAACGCTCGCACGACCGAGACTGAAGCCGTGAGCAAAACAATCGTGAGCGTTACCTGTGCCGCAACCAGCGCATCGCGCACAATCCGCGAGCGGTGCAACTCGGTGGACCCTCGGGCCGCGAACACGTGTGTGCGGCCAACGCTCAGCGCAGGCAACAGTCCGAACAGCACTGCGCTGAGCACCGAGAGAGCAATCATAAATGCGAGCACTCTAGCATCAAGAATCGTGTAGGTCTGCGACGCCAGTGCGGCCGGCTGCACTTTGCTTGCCAGTGAAGTTGCCCAGAACGCAACGAGCGACCCAAGCGCAGCCGAAACAACCGCCAGCAGCAAGCATTCCGTGAGTACTTGCTGGATGAGACGCGCCCGGCTTGCGCCCACCGCCGAACGGATCGCAAGTTCGTGCTGGCGGTCTACCGTCCGCGCCAGCATCAGATTGGCTAGATTGGCGCAGGCAATCAGCAAGGTCAAGATCACAACGCCCATCAGAAGAAGCGACGCACTCTTGACATGTCCCGCTAGCTGATCCTGAAGAGGCATCATCATGGGTATCCAGTCGGCCCGGAACCTGCGGTGCGGCTCGAGCCGATGCACATCCGACACGAAAGATGCCCGTGCTTGTGTCCAATCGATGCCGGGCTTTAGGCGTCCGATCGCCAGCCATCCGTTGTTCCCACGCGTATACTCGGGCGCTTTCCACAGAACCGTGCTTGGTGGATAATCGAAGTCGGCTGGCATCACCCCAACAATCATCAATGGCTCGTCCGGATGCGGTTGCAATCCGTGTACGCGGATCGTCTTTCCGAGGACTTGGTCGCTACCGGCGTACAGGTCCTGCCACAGCGCATAGCTGATCACCGCCATTGCATGATCTCCCGGCGCAAGCGTTCTTCCGATTACTGGTCGCGCACCCAGCAAGGAAAAGAAGTTGTTCGAGGTCATTGCAATGTGCGCCCGTAACATATGTTCCGGATCACCGATGTTCAAGTCACCGTCTTCAAACAGAGCCGCGTCCTGAAGGTAATTCGTATGCCGGCGCCAGGAATCAAATTGCGCCGCACTGTCGTGCGGAGGAAGAAAATGAATCATCGCGGCGAGTTGGTCCGGATCTCGGAAAGGCAATGAGCGCAGCAAGAGCGCGTTCACCACGCTGAAGACGCCCGTATTCGCGCCAATCGCGACGCCCAGCGCAACCACCGCAAACCCGGTGTGCCAGGGGTGCTTCGCCCACAGCCGTAAAGCGTGTTTGCTGTCGCGCCCCATCTCGATCCCAAGCTGAAGAGGAAGCGAAACCACCAGATCGAAAAGCAAACGCATCCAGAGCCAGACAACGGGAAACCCGTTTTGCGCTTCGGCGAGTTCATCGCGAAACTCCTGTTCCATCCCCTTCGCATACTCCTCGCGAAAAGCCGTCGGATAGAGATGCAACAGCAAACGATAGAGCCTAAGCACGTCGCACCTTCCCGAACGTAACTGCAGCCATATCAGCGAGTCCCCGCATCCGTGCCGCTTCTGCCCGAGCGACCTGTCTCCCGAAGTTCGTAATTCTGTAATAGCAGCGCCGCTCATCGTCTAGGTGCGGATCGGGCCGCTCGTCCGATTCTTCGATCAATCCGAGCTCCAGCATCTTGTTGACTGATCCATACAAGACACCCGGCCCGAGTTTGAGCTTTCCGTTCGTGCGCTTCGCGATTTCGCGCCTTAATGCGTAGCCATGCCGTTCGCCTTCGCCGAGGGAAAGCAGAATGTGGAACATCGCCGTCGAAAGTGGGATCAAATCGTCCACAGCGGACATAGTAGTACGATATCAGAGCTAATCGATCTGCGCGTAGATGACTTTTGGTAGATGACTCGTAAGGTGTCGACCAGGCAGTCGGGCGACGAAACGGGATATATCTGCGCTCCGCAGTGGTGGATCCCATGGCGCTAGGTAGCGGGACGCACAAACTGCCTGTGAAATAAGAGGTGAGCTACGCCATAGGCAAAGCCGCCGGCGATACGGTAAAAGTGGTGTTGGAGAGCGACTACATAGATCCAAGCCGAATCGGCTCAGGCGAAACGAGCCGGCTCGCTTTGTTGGAGGCGACCAAAACACAATGAAAAAGATCACTCCCCATCTGTGGTTCGATAAGCAGGCTCGGGAAGCGGCCGAGTTTTACGTTTCTTTGTTTCCCGATTCCAAGATCACCAATGTGCCGACGTTATCCGGCACGCCGTCGGGTGACTGCGACCTCGTGTCTTTCGCGCTCGCGGGGCTGCCTTTCATGGCAATCAGCGCAGGGCCCTTGTGCAAGTTCAATCCATCGGTGTCCTTCCACATCAACTGCAGCACGAAAGAAGAAGTGGATGCGATATGGGAACAGTTGTCTCCGGGCGGGAAGGTCCTCATGGCTCTCGACACATACCCGTTCAGCGCGCGGTACGGTTGGCTCGAAGATAGGTACGGCCTGTCCTGGCAGGTGATTCATGCGGGCGAAAGCTCCGTACGTCAGAAACTCACTCCCGCACTTATGTTCGTGGGCGAGGTGTGCGGCAAGGCCGAAGAAGCGATCAACTTCTACGTATCGGTGTTCAAGAGCGCGCCCGATGGCGCGAGGACCGAGGAAACGAAAGCGGATGTTCTTGCGCGTTATAGCAACGGCGAGGAGCCGGACGAGGAGGGTAACGTGCGGTACGCGAGGTTCTCGGTTCTGGGCCAGGAGTTCGGCGCCATGGATTCTGCATGGGAGCACAAATTTGCGTTCAACGAAGCGATATCGTTCATGGTGCCGTGCGACACGCAGGAAGAGATCGATTATTTCTGGGGGAAGCTCTCGGCGAACCCGAAAGCCGAGCAGTGTGGCTGGCTCAAGGACAAGTACGGCCTCTCATGGCAGATCGCTCCCGCCCACATGCAGGAACTCCTGGCCAGCAAAGACAAAAAGCGCGTCGAGCGGGTGACCCAGGCGTTCCTCAAGATGAAGAAGTTCGATATTGGCGAGCTCAAGCGGGCGGCCGCGGGCTGAGTCCGGGCCCGGGCCTCGCCGAGCTACTGAAGCTCGTCTACCCCGCTGGGCCATCTGCCGCGTCCCGAATTCAAACATCGTCTCAAAACCGATTTGCATAGGAGAACCTCCATGAACCAACCAGCCTCATTCGCAGCGACGGTAAAGCCCAAGCAGTTCCGCCGCGAAAACTTCCCCAATATCGCGCCGTATTTCCTTGTCAACGGCGCGCCGAAGTTCATCGACTTTCTCTGTGCGGCGTTCAGCGGGGTCGAACGTATTCGCGTTCCTCGCCCGGACGGCGCAATCATGCACGCCGAAGTTGCAATCGGTAACTCCGTGATCGAGCTCGGCGATGCTAACGAGCAATATCCGCAGCGCTTTATGACCACGCATTTGTATGTCCCAGACGCCGACGTTACCTATGCCAACGCCCTCGCGGCTGGCGCAACGCCAGTGTGCGCGCCCACCGACGACCATCCTTCCGGCGACCGTTGGGGGGAGGCAAAAGACACCTTCGGCAACAGGTGGTATATCGCCACGCGCAAGAATCGGGCTTCTGGCGCGGAGGGCTTTCTCACGGTCCAGCCGTATCTTCACGCGCGCGATGCCCACAACATGATTCCCTTCCTCGAAGCTGCCTTGGGCGGACACACCGCCGGTCTTCACAAGTCGCCCGACGGCCAAGTCCTGCACGCCACCATCGAAATCGCAGGCGCCACTCTCGAAATCGACGAAGCCCAGGGCGATGTTCAGCCCAGTCAGTCCTATCTCCACATCTATGTGCCAGATACTGACGCCCTCTACGCTCAAGCTGTAGCCGCGGGCGCGGAAGGCATCAATCCGCCCTACACGGCTCCATACGGCGATCGCGCCGCCACCATTACCGACCCTTTCGGCAACACGTGGTTCCTGGCCACATACCTTGGCCCCGAAGGCCGCTAGACACTCAAGACAGTTCCTGTTACGTCAATAGGGCTCAAAACGAGTATCGCGTCGGTAGAGGCGTGACGATCTCAGCAAGTGTAAAAATTATTTGACACACCGCACAGTAAGGGGCTATGTTATCTATGTCAAATATTTTTGACAATGGAGTGATTTGATATGGCGACAAGCCTTTCGTATCGGGAGAAAACTCTTTACGCCTCGCTTGCGGCGGAGCTCGTTGTGTACGGCCCTTACTTCTTCCTGCACCGGCAAAACTCCGTCGACAAGGTCGCAGGCATGATTGTCGCGATAATCGTGCTGCAGATCATCTTGCAGTCTCTCATTGCCGCACTGACCCGGAACCGTGTAACAGACGAGCGCGATCGGCTGATTGAGCTACGAGGCTATCGTGCCGGTTACCTCGCGCTCGCCTCACTGATGGTGATCGGGCTGGGCATGTTATGGTTTCACGCGACCGTCGGCCATCTTCGATTGGACAACCGGATGGCAGGGCTGCATTTCCTGAGCGTCTTCTTCGGGATGTTGGTCATCGCGGATATCACGAAGACCGCCACGCAGATTGCAGCTTACCGGAAGGCGCTCTGATGCCCGCGATACGCAACCAGATTCGAGAACTCCGGGCCCGCCGCGAAATGACGCAGCAGGAACTCGCCGACCGGGTCGGCGTCACACGGCAGACGGTCATAGCCATCGAACAAGACAAGTATTCGCCTTCGCTCGAGACTGCGTTCAAAGTGGCAGGGGTGCTGGGAGTGCCGCTTGAGCAGTGCTTCCAATATGACCCTCGCGGTAAGCGCTAACCTGTGCTGCGCGAGCTGCAGAAGAGTACTAAGTAAGGCGATCTTTTCATAGATGGGAACCCAAGACCCTCGCCCCTCACTTTGCGCCGTTCATCTGTTGGCCCAGAGAGGTCAGCACATCGCTTCCCCAAACATCTGTCGCGGTCGCGCAGAACTTCCAATGCCCGTGTTGATGTGTGCTGCCAAACGACGGATAAATCTTTGGATCGGAAATCCTTGTGCTTCTTCTTTCCTTCTTTGGCAAGGACACGGCTCGGGCTCAAGCCTGTAGTCATTCTCGGCCTGCAACAGCAAAAAGGAGCCTTCGCCTGAGCCACCGCTCGACTGAGTCGAGCCAGGCTCAACTGCCGTCCGGGAAGCCACCGCGGTGCAAGATCATCGGATAGTGAGGGTAGCCCTTCGGGCTTGGGCACGGTCGCTCGCCAGCCGTCCGAGTATGGCTCTAACCCGCGAAACAAGAGCGTGGGCTGATCGACCAACCGCTCGAGCGAGTTCCGCAGAGTTCGGACGGTTTGCTCACCGTAACGCGTGTGCCAGTGGCCTTCGATCGCCGGGAGCAACTTAAAATATGTGTCGCGGGCATGCTGGCCTTTTGAGGTGCGCGTCAGCGCTCTCAAGCGGCTGCCGGCCGATTCCGGTTTGACTGTGCCAAATCCCCGCTTGCCCAGGGAGGTCAGCGCCATTGCAATTCCTTCCTTTGATACTCCTGCCAGCCGCGGGAGGTCCCGGACCCGAATTCCCTCCGGGCCAACCAGCCGCAGAACGTTGGCTGCGACCGCAAGGGACACCTCCGATTCGCCTTCGAACTCGATGGCAAACGCCAGCAACACCTTTGACAGAAGCGAAGGTAAAGGGAGGCTGGCCGCGCTGGCGTGCCCTGGTCCGGTTCCCTTTTTCTATCCGATCTTCCGTTCTCTGCTGAACAGCCCGTACCCTAGGATGGGAAGACAATCAGGCACATCGAGGTCCATCCGATCGACGAGCGTCCACAGGGATCTCCGGAGATGGTCGATCTCGGCTTCGCCGAACCGCTGCCGCCAGCGATCTTCAATTTCGGCGAGCAACGGCCGCCATACTTCCTGGGCGTTGCGCCCGGCGCGGGTTGGGCGAATCAAGCACATGGAACGAGGCAGCTTCGCGCCATCGACGGACGGATCCACCTTGATGAAGATGTACCCCCATCGCTCCATTCCGTTCAAGTTGGTCTTCGTCCGGGCGGCCTGCTCTAATTCGCGGACGGTCATCCCTTTCTCATCCAGGAACCGCATGCAGTTGAACCACATCACGAGCGATACCAACCACGGGGCGTGAAAGGAACCGGATGTCGAACCATGGTTTGTCGTCCGGTGCGAGAGCCGATGCTCGGATTCGTTATCGAATTCGATGGTAAAGGCAACCAGTAGGTACGACAGTAGGGTCGGCAGTGGGAGGCGGCCGGTCATGCGGGTTCTCGGTCGCCCGGCGTACAAGCCTGCAAATGGAACCGATCCGTTGTGTGGCGGGCTATTTCTTTGAGGAGGCGGTGGGCTTGGTGCCTACCGCGCGAACTGCGTCGTCGACGATGACATAAAGAAGCTGGTCGTGGTCGGCACGGGCTTTTTCCTTGATGATCTCGCCCATGCGCCTGCCGGCCGCGGCGTCGTCGGGCAGGCTGAGGCCGCGCTTTTCAGCGGATAGCTGGGCGAGTTGTTCGACGATGTCGAAGAACGCTTCTTCGTTCTTTCCGCTAAGCAGCCATGCGTCATGCACGGAGGCGGTGACGATCTGGTCGAGCGGATAGACCTTATCGTTGGCGTCTGTCTGAGGATGGGCTCGAACCTCTGGTTGTTGCTGGGGCCCCGCCGCGGGTGCGGCGAGGGAAAACGTGGCGCTGGTGGCCAGAAGCACGGCAGCCAGAAGAAGACGTGGATTCATGAAAGTTCCTTTCGTATTTGAAACCATGTTATGCGCGCTCCGTAGCCGCTGGGACTAGCGCCGGTCGCGAGAGTCGCGGCGATTCTGGGCGGCGTTGCCTAACACCGCGCCAATACTTGCTCCCGCTGCGCCTCCGATCAGGCTTCCCTTGAGCCCTCGACCTAATACCGCGCCGAGGACCGCACCGCCGGCGCCTCCGATAAGCGCGCCCTTGCCGGGGCCGATGCCTCCGCGGCGCTGATAGTACTGCTGGTCGTAGCCGTCGTTCGCGTGGCGAGGATCGTAGTATTGTCCGCCGTGCCCACCCTGGCGGACGCCGTTGTAGAAGTTTTGGCTGCCGCGATACTGCTGATTTCCGTTGTTCCCATAGCCACGATTACCGTAGCTATTCTGAGGGGCGTTGTTGCGGTTGCGCTGCTGATCGCGATTCCCCCGATCGCCCTGCTGGGCCAGAGCTGGCAGCGATGCAAGCAGGAGAGCGATGGCCAAGGAAACTTTTCGCTTTAGCATTCGAAGTCCTTATCGTCCGTAACCCGCCGTGCGGCGCCGACGATAACTAGAGTATATGCAATACCTATATGCAACACCGGGCCCGGCGTAAGGGGCGCAGGGCGTGTCTCATCCCTACGGCATGATCCGAAGTTCGATGTGAGACGGCAGCTCTTCGGAGCAATAGACCCTCTGCCTTGCCTTCATGTAGTCGGCGGCGGTTGCTGTGTAGATACTTGGCGTGAATTTCTGCGGATTGCGGTCGATGACCGGAAACCAGGTGGATTGCACCTGCACCATGATCCGGTGTCCTTTGCGGAAAACGTGATCGCGGTCGCGCAGCGGTATCGGGAAAAGCGTGGGCCGATTCGGTTCGAGCGGCGCTGGATGCTCGTAACTCGAATTGAACCGGCCTCGGCGCACTTCCATCGCAATCGGCAGTTCGTAGCCGTCGAGCGACTTCGCGTATGCGCCGGGCGCCGGGCCGGTTTCCGCATCCCAGGAATTTTTCATGGCGTTCTCGGGAAAGACATCGATCAACTTGACGATGAAGTCGCTGTCCGTGCCGGAAGTCGATGCATAGAGTTGAGCCGACACCGGACCGGTGACGGTAATGTCGTGTTCGAGTGGCGCGCTGGCAAAGGTGAGCACATCCGGACGGTGATCGACAAAGCGCTGATCTGCCACCTCCCAAGTGCGCCAATCGCCTCCCGGATACGTCGGCGAGATTGGTCGTGGGCGATACGGTACGGGATCGGCCGGATCGGAGATGTATTCGGCAAACGCGGAGGAATTCGATGGCGGAGCGCGGAACGACAAGCTTCCATCGGAATGGAGATACAGGTTCGCCTTTTGAGCTTGCGCCGGGGGCCAACTGGCATACGTGTGCCATGTGTTTGAACCGGATTGGAACGTGCTCACTTTCCAGGGAATCTTTTCGCCTTCGCCGTGCAGATAGTAGCGGAAAAACGGCGCTTCGATTTTTTCGCGGAACTCGCGAGCGGTATCTTCGCCCAGCGGGATATCGCCGATTTTGTCGCCCTTTGCCGTTTGCCACTCGCCGTGAAACCAGGGCCCCGCGACCATGAGATTTCCGCTCGAGGGCGCCTCCTTGTCCGAGTTGCGGAAGATCTTCCAGGGTCCCCAGGGGTCTTCCTGATCCCAGAAACCGGCTACATTGAGGTTCGGCACCGGCCTCGAACGCAACTGGTTTACCCAAGCTTCGCGCCGCCAATACTCGTCGTAGTTGGGATGTTCGACGTTCTCGTTCCAGGCCGGGATGGTTCCGTGCAGATACCCGTTGTTGACGTTCGAGAGCGGACCCAGTTCGCGATACCAATCGTACGTGTCGAAAATATTGAACGCGAAGTGAGTATTGGCGTTCTTGTCTGCCTGCTCCATCACGGCATATTCGAACGCGTAACTCAAGCGGAGAGCGCCGTAGCGATGGAAGTCGTCATTCATCCACTGATCGGCAGGTGAAGCTTGTTCGGAGACCGCTTTGAGCGCGGGATGAGGATGCAGCAGTGTCAGGGCGGCGGTGAGGCCCAGATAGGACACGCCGTAGATTCCGGCGCGGCCGTTGTTCTGCGGAACATCCTTGATCAGCCAGTCGACGGTATCGTACGCGTCGGTGGTCTCGTTCACTGCTTTCGGATCGGCGAGGTCGACGTAGGAGGAGAGAAGAAACTTGCCTTCCGACTTAAAGCGGCCACGGAGGTTCTGCAGGACGAAGATGTAGCCGTCCCGGGCGAGTTCTTTCATGCTCGGGGCCATGGGCGCGGGCGCCTTGTCGGGAACGCCATAGGGAGTGCGTTGCAGCAGAATCGGCAACCGGCCGTGCTGACCTATCGGCGTGAGGATTACGGTTTGCAGATGCACGCCGTCCCGCATGGGAATCATGACCTCCTTGAAGGTGAAGGCCGATTTTTCGGGTGCGGGGTTGGTTGCGCCGAACGTAACCATCAAGAGGACGGCGAATCCTGCGAAAGAGAGGGCGCGCATTTTTCGAGATCTTACCAGTTCGCAGATCCTTTCCATAATCTGCGGATGGCGCTTCACCGGACCATGATGGGGTCGGCCCCGTGTATACAAGGCGCTTTATCGGTAGGCCTCGGCCTGGATGGTGTACAGCTCCGAGTATGGGCCATGCTTAGCCATCAGTTCTTCGTGAGTACCGGCTTCGACGAGCCTGGCCCCGTCCAAAACGATAATGAGGTCAGCCATCCGAACCGTAGAGAACCGGTGCGACACCAATATCGTGATTCGGCCGTTGCCATGGTTGTTACCACGCGCGGCGGCAGCGTAGCGCTCGAACAGCGCATGTTCCGTTTCGGCATCCAGCGCGGCGGTCGGTTCGTCGAGAACCAACACCAGCGGGTCATCCCGCATGAATCCGCGCGCGAGCGCGAGTTTCTGCCACTGCCCAAATGACAGGTCGGCTCCACTCGGCCATGTCGGCCCCAATTGAGTATCGAATCCGAACTTAAGACGCGCCACGACATCGCTGGCGCCTGCGCGGTCGACAGCGGTGACAACCGCGGGCTCATCTTCCAGCCGGCCGAGATCGCCCAAACCGATTGTGTGCCGCGCGCGAAATTCGAAGCGGAAGAAGTCCTGAAAGGCGCCGGACATCCGCGCACGCCAATCGCTTGCATTGATGCGCGAAAGAGGCACTCCGTCGACGAGAATCGCACCCGATGTGGGCTCATACATCTTGGCGAGCAACTTCACCAGCGTCGTCTTGCCCGCTCCATTCTCACCGACGATCGCGACGACGGCGCCGAGCGGCAGGGTCAGCGAGAGGTCCTCCAGCACCGGGCGCGAGGCGCCGGGATAGGCAAAGGA
>JAVKSW010000063.1:0-10078 GCA_039583505.1 Bryobacteraceae bacterium
CACGAAGGCGCTCCGTTACCAGGTACGAGATGACACCGTAGAGGCCGAAAGCCGCAATGAAGAGCGCCAGTATGGCAGAGGTGGCGAGCAGCAACGAAAGAATCCGGGTGTATGCAACGGAATAAGAACCACTGAGGACTTCATGCATCGTCTTCACGTCGGATACAGCCGCGCCTGAATCTACCTCCCGTACCTGTTGGCGAATAGAATGGATAACCGTTGCCTCTGGCAGCATACTGCGGAGCACGACCACTTGGTCGGTCATCGGTTCAGGCATCGTCAAAAGCGGGAATTCCATCTCCGGGCGTGGAGGGATATCGAGCCCTGATTGATGCACATCCTGCGCTACTCCGATCACCGTGTACGAAATGCCGTTGAGCGCCTCGGACTCGTTCAGCTTAAGTGTCCAGCCGACGGGATCGCGATCGTGCCACAGCGCACGCGCCATCGCGTGATTTATGATGACCGCGTGGTGCGCCCCGGCGAGCTCCTCGGGAAGGAAGTCGCGCCCTTGCACGAGTGGGATGCGCATCGTGCGGAAATAGTCGCCGGTGATCCAGCGGTATTCGGCAAAGAAACGGGCAGAATGCGGCGGCAATCCCGGGACTTCGACATCGCCGTTATAACCTGCCGCTTGCACGGGAAGCATGTTGATCGACGCCGCGCTCTGGACGCCGGGAAGGTGGTTCACGCGATCAGTCAACCCCGCGAAGAACTGATTACAGCGCGCCGCTTCTTGATACCGGTTTTCGGGCAGCGTCACGTGCAGCGTCAGCAGATGGGAAGCGTCCAGGCCCGGATTCACCCGCATGAGATTTTGAAAGCTTTCCAGTAACTCGAAACTGCCGCACACTAACGTGAGCGCGGAGGCGACTTGCAGCGCGACCAGAACCCTCCGGATTCGCGTGCTGCGGCGGCTTCCAAATGCACCGGCGCCTTCCCGCAGTGTCGACTCGAGCGGATGCCGCTCTTCCTGCAATGCGGTCGTCAACCCAACCAGGAGAGCGGCGGCCAATGTAACTGCGAGCGCAAACCATAGAAGGCGAGGAGCTGCGCTAATTTCAGCAGCGCGCGGAAGCGAAGATCCATACAGATAAAGCAGAAACTTGACACATATCCAGGCAACTGCGGCACTTGAAACGCAGCCAATAGCGGCGAGCGCCAAGGCTTCCGTAACACGCTGGCGAACTAACCGGGAGCGTGATGCCCCAAGTGCGGTGCGCATCGCGAATTCCCGCCGGCGTGCCGAGTAGCGCGCAAGAACAAGGCTGGAGACATTGGCGCACGCCATCAGAAAAACTGCCATGGCCGCATATTGCAGAACTAGCAGCCGCTCGCGCATATGCCCGATGGTCCAATCGCGCAACGGAAACAACAAAACCGCTGTCCGGTCTGTCTCCTCCTTCGGATACTGGCGGGAAAGGCGCAGCATGATTGCATCGAGGTCGGTACGTGCCTGTGCAACCGTAATACCGGGTTTTAGCCGGCCAATCACCGGGAACCCGTGCCAGCCGCGCTCGGCCCGCTGCAATGGCGTGGGAACTAACGGAATCCACAGAATGGTCGTATCTCGGGGAAAAGTGAAGGATCGCGGCAGGATGCCGATGATCGTCCGTTTGCGGCCATCGAGTCCGATCGTCTTGCCAAGAATTGCTGGATCCGAGCCGAATTGGGAATGCCAGAAATCCTCGCGGATGAGAACGACGTTGTCCTGCCCGGCTTTTCCTTCTGCGGCCGTGAAGAGGCGACCGGTCAGCGGCTGTACTCCGAGCGTTGTAAAGTAATCCGGTGTCACAGAGCCGCCCGAGACCCGAAACGCCTCAGTCCCGGTCTGAAGCAGCACGCTGTTATCAAAAGAGAATGCGCCGAAAGATTCAAAAACATGGTTCTGTTCTCGGAAATCTCTTTGATCGAGCCACGAAGGCGGGCTCGAACCCCCGTCCGAGTGGCGATCCAGCAGGATGACGAGACGATCTGGATCGTGCAGTGGTAGCGAAGCCAGCACAATCGTATTGAGCAGCGTAAAAATCGCGATGTTTACGCCGATTCCCAGCGCCAGCAGAACTATCGTTGGGATGGCAAAACCGGGCGATTGCCTGAGCTGGCGCACCGTATAGCGGATGTCTTGTCCCATCGCTTCCAGCCATGCCAGGAGATTTCGTTCCCGCGTTTGCTCCCGATAGGAACTGCGATTGCCAAATTGCATCCGTGCGGCGAGACGTGCGTCTTCGGGAGTAAGGCCCTGCCTCACTTTGTCATCCTGTGATTCAGCAAGATGGGTGTCGATTTCGCGAGCTAAATCGTCATCGAGACCGGACGCCCGAAACGTGTTCCGCAAACGATTCCACAGGGACATGCATGCCTCCTATGCTGGCCGGAGGACGCGGCTTACTGCGGCCGTGAGCTCCGCCCATTTCTCTTCTTCCTTTTGAAGCTGCTTGCGTCCGAGTGCGGTGATTTTATAGATCCGCGCCGGCCGGTTCGACTGTGTAACGCCCCACTCCGCGCTTACCCACTTCCCTTGCGCCATTCGGTGAATGGCGGGATAGAGTGATCCGTCCTCGATGCGGAGAGCGTCACCGGAACGTTCACGAATCTGCTTCGCGATCGCATACCCATGCAGCGGTCCTGAACGGGCAAGTGCGTTCAAGATGAGCAGGTCGAGTGTACCTTGGAGGCGGTCATTTGGCGACTTGGACACTCGACACCCTGCTAGCTGGGTATCAGTGTAGCAGACGGCGAGGCGTTATGAGGTTCCCACCCTCCGCGAGCCGCGGAGGATGGGTCTGATGATCGGCACAAAACAGCCGGCAGCTATGCAGCGGTTCCTTTGCCCCGCTGTTTTTTCATCTGGCTCATGAACTCGCGCATCGTGGCGACCTGGCCCGGCGAGCGTTTCTCCGACCACGTTTCGAAGCGCTTGGCCGCGTTTTCCATGTGCACTAGGAAATGTTGGTTCTTCCACATCTCGCGGCCCTGCTGCAGTCCGGGCCGCACGCGCTCGAAGACGCCGAAGAACTCGCCACTGGTTTCGAAGAAGAGGTCCTCATGCAGCAGGCCATAATCCAGCAGGGCACAGGCCTGCTCCCAGTAACTGACTACCATCATGAAGTTGGTGCCGCCTTCGGTGCCGGGGGCGGTGAGCCTCATCCCCTCTTCAAAGTTTTCGGGCCAGTAGTTCTGGAAGAACCAGTCGCGCGCTTTGCGCAGACGCTCTTCGCGGCGCTCTTCATAAACCCGAAGGTGCAGCTGGGCTTGTTCGAATGTCGGCTTTGTTTCCATTTTTAATCTCCTTTTCTCGTTCCATTGAATCAAAGTGTCTACTGCATAAGATCGTCGAACGGCGGTGACCGAAATCGACAGCGGCAGCGACATTTTTTTGTTTGCCTTGCCTGACCGACTACATGCCTTGACAAGTATATGCCGTTTACAGTATATTACGAGCGTGGAGTCTGTGTTCGAAGTCATTGCGGAGCCGAACCGCCGCGCCATATTGAGCCTCCTGGTCTCCTCCCAACAGTCGGTGGGAGAGATCGAGCGTCAGCTTCGTATGCCGCAGCCGACCGTGTCAAAGCACCTGCGAGTGCTGCGCGACGCCGGTTTCGTGGAATCCACGGTGGACGCACAGCGCCGTCTCTACCGGCTAAAACCTGAACCGCTTCAGGAGCTCGATGCCTGGCTGGCTCCGTTTCGTCGATTCTGGTCCGCTCACGTGGATGCTCTCGAACGCCACCTCGACCGCATGGAGCACTCAACACAGACGAAAAAGAAGACAACCAAGACGACGCGGCCCAAACCGCGGACGTGACATAGGAGAAACGAAATGAAAATCAAAGTGACGAGCCTCTACGTCGACGACCAGGAGAAGGCCCTGCGCTTCTATACCGAAGTGCTGGGCTTCGTGAAGAAGACCGACTTCAGCCAGGGGCCGTATCGCTGGCTCACGGTCGCCTCGCCGGAGGACGCGGACGGCACGGAGCTGCAGCTGGCGCTCAACAACAACCCGGCCGCCAAAACGTACCAGCAGGCCATCTTCCAGCAAGGCCAGCCCGCGGCCATGTTCAACACCGACGACGTGCAGGCCGATTACGAGCGTACGAAAGCACGCGGCGCCGAGTTCACCATGCCACCAACCGACGTGACGGCCTCCAAGATCGCCATGCTGAAAGACACCTGCGGCAATCTCATCCAGCTCACCCAGCTGGCACGCTATTCACGCTAAGAAGAAGTGGCCGATCGCGAGTAGTACGCCGGCTAGCTTCATTGACAGGCGGCTACCACTGGTCGAGCGTTCGGCCCGCCCGTCTCCTCGCAGCGACGCGCCACCAACAGCGTTACATCGTCGGCCGCCGGCTCTCCCTGCGCAAAGCTCAGCAGTTCCGCGTTTATTGCTTCAACAAGGCTGGCGGAGGGAGCGTTTCGTTCCCCCTGCACGACAGCGAGGAGTCGGTGTTCACCGAATTCTTGATCCGTGTCTGGGCTGCGGGCCTCGGTCACTCCGTCGCTATAGAGAACGAGCACATCGCCCCGTTCCAGACGGCGGGTCCTCTCCTCATACGTTCCATCTCGCTTGATGCCGAGTGGAACGTCGGTTGCACCGAGCGCCTCCGTTTCACCATTCGCGTGAAGTAATAGCGGGGCATTGTGCCCGGCATTGCAATACGCCAGCTCACCGCCCGCGGGATTGAACACTGCGGCGAAAAATGTGATGAAGCAATTGTCCGGACAGTTCGCCGCGATGCTGCGATTCAATCGGCAAACCTGTGCAGCGATCCGGCCCGAGTCTTCAAACAGCACTTGAACACGCGCCTGCAAGCTCGCCATCAACAGCGCCGCGCCGAGTCCCTTCCCGGAGACATCGGCGATCAACAGCGCTACACGTCCGTCCGAATACGGTAAAAAATCGTAGTAATCTCCTCCAACCGTGCGGCAGGGAGCGTTATAGCCTGCCAGGTCCAGGCCTGCGATGTTGGGAGCCCGCGCCGGTAGCAGCCGGCGCTGAATCTCCGCTGCGTGCTCGAGTTCTCGCGCCAACAGCTTTCTCGCTTGCTCTTGCTCCATCAGCCGGGCTTGCTCGCTGCGAATAGCAGCAATGTTTGCCATCACCGTCACCAGGTTCAAGTCGTCAGACGTAAACTCGCGAACCAGATCGGGCGAATCGAGATACAGCAGTCCGGTCACTCGTTCATCCGTTTGCAGCGGAACTGCCAGGATGCTTCGGATTTCCTGCCCCACGACGGCTGGCTGGCTTGCGAAATCCCGATCCAGCCGGACGTCGCGACCAACAGCGATTTTCCCTGCTGGATCACGAGGTCGCGCACGGCCGTGCTAATCCGAAGGCCCTCGCCGCGAATCGCGCGGCTCTTGAGATCCCCTTCCTTCTCGCGCGTCATCACAATGCCGCGTGACGCTCTTACAGCGTCCAACGAAAGATCGAGGACCAATTCACAGAGTTTCCCGAGCCCGCCATTCCCCGCCAGTTCCCGCCCGGCTTGCAGAAGCGGTTTCAGATGCGCGCCCTCCAGGGCCGGACGGCCCGATTCGGCCTCCAGCACGGCCTCCAGCCGGTCGACTCTGTCCTGCCAAGTGGCTTCCAGAGCAGATTTGAGGTCAACCGAAACTGTCGGCGCGACGCTCGCCCCGCTCTGCTCTACGAAGGTGATCTGGTCTGGCTGGCTAGCTGCTGCCATGCGACAAGCGTAGCTGAAAATTGTCCGCGTGGTTACCTCTCTGCGCTTGCCTGGCTCGGACAGAGCGGCCGATGAACTGCAACAGTTGCAATCGGAACGGATGGATCCCGAGCCGCGACCACAGGAAGCGGAGGTCTACGACCACACCCCGTTCGCTTACATAGGTAGAGTTCTTCGCGCCGTTAAGAGGTCGGCCATCGTTGGAATCGGTCGTCCGAACAGGAGTTCAGAGAAGGGCGACTACAGTCTCGACGGGGATTGACCGCATCTGCGCAACTTCAGTAAGGATGCCGTGTAGCGTACCTGAAAAACAGCTCGCGGGAGCTTCACGCGGCTTTCAAGGGGATCAATTCGTCTTTAACATCGTGCAACTGGGCAAGCCGCGGGTGCGTCGGCGCGTCCTCAAAATCCACAGATATCGCTTCGAGAACATTGCTACGGAGCTCTTCCCAATTTTCTCCCTGTGTGAAGATTGCATGCCCGAGCGCACGGGCCCAGTAGCCACCCTCCTCGGCGTCGCGAATCTCGAAAATCAGCTCTATCAACTGTAGGTTACCTGAGCGGTGATTGGTCGGCAGCGTAAGGCGTAGCGCACCATGCGCACAGCGGGCATGCACTGTGGATCAGGGGCTGCACCGGGCCATATCGGCACCTGGGTATGTCAGGCGATGGCTGCCAAGCACGCTGCTCCGCAGCCAGACTGCCCAGCTCAAACGCGCCGCACAGAGCAAACATCAAATTATCCGGTTACTGGTGTATCCGGATCTCCCGCCTTGAACGTATCCACTGTCTGACGCTGCCAGGCTGTACCGGAGTGCTGCCGGATCACAGTTACAACTTCCCGCGCCGTCAGGACGTTTGCTGCTAAGCACTCCCCAGCCCGGCCCCACTAACAATCGGAAGAATAACTCTGATGTTCGAAGGATATCTTATAAGGTTTCATTCGAACTTGTTTTCATCGACGGTAAACATCCCTGAACCCTTATCCCAGCGTCCAAGCTGTCTGCCCATGTGCTTATTGCCGTGAACGTCAGTGTAGGACCAACTCACGCCGTAGCGAATCGGGATATCGTTCGCAATGCTGCGTCGTAGTCCGGCCACATCCGGAATCGACATGATGATTGATGCCGACTCTCCGGCGGGAACAGTGCCACCTTCGATCATGCCCTCCTTTTCAACCTCTTTAAGATCGAGAACTTCATTGCTGTCCCATGTAACACACGGAGCGATGTTCAGATGTAAAGCGGGACTCGAACCCGCATTTTTGAACGCAAAGCGAAACCCGTCACGAGCTTGACCATGCCCTGAGAACGCCACCGCGGACAACATCACCCAGGGACGCGATAGCAGCTCGGTCAAATGTTCGTTTTGTTTGGTCGCCTGTCTCGCTATGTCTTCCATTCGTTCACCAGACCGTCGAGTCATGTGCGATTCCCACCACGAACCCAGACTGATGAGGATGGAAAGCAAACTCACATAAAGGGCGACCTTATCGGCGCCGTGCAGGCGATTCGAGTTCCTTGGGTGTGTAGCCATACCGTTTTCTCTTTAATACATCCCTTTTGCGTAATCGGCAATGCCCAAGACGAGCCCAAACTCTTGACCTCTTCCGATCAGCTTCACTTCAGAAGGGGCACGAGGTCTCTCGCCTTTCCGTCTCTCATAATGCCAAGCTGGCAATTCTGGCCAGAAGCAGTAAATGCACCTCTGACGGTAACTCGAATTTTGTTCCCCGATTGAAAAGGCATCTGTCTCCAGACAGCGGTCCCTCTGTTTGCGAAGCCGCTGGCTCGTGACGAGTCGACGAACCCGCTTTGTCGAGCAGAAGGGGGCGGTTGAGCGAAGTCAAAATTAAGAACTGAAACGCCAACGTCATTGCTGACCGAGCGCCTGCGTGTGTGACCCTAGACTTACGGCATAGATTCCAACTATGCCATCGGGAATCGCATATGCGGGAATTTGGTACAACGTTGTTCGGGGATCGGCATTCAAGGTGTTTCACAAAGTGCTTATCGCGAATCGCGGGGAAATTGCGGTGCGGGTCATTCGCGCACTTCGCGAGATGGGGATTTCCAGCGTCGCGGTTTTTTCGGAGGCGGACCGGCGCGCCGTGCATGTTCACATGGCCGATCAAGCCATCTGCGTGGGTCCCGCGGCTTCCTCCGAGAGTTATCTTTCAAGCGAACGCATCCTGGAGGCCGCTCGCGCAACGGGGGCGGAGGCGATTCATCCCGGCTACGGATTCTTAAGCGAGAACGCGGCGTTCGCGAAATCGTGCGGCAAGGCCGGTATCAAGTTCATCGGCCCGTCCTGGCAGGCGATTGAGCGGATGGGATCGAAGACGGCGGCTCGACGCCTGGCCATCGAAGCCGGCGCGCCTGTGGTTCCCGGTACGGAGCACGGAATCCGCGACTTCGACGAAGCCCGCGCCACTGCAGCGGAAATCGGATACCCCGTGCTGCTGAAAGCGGCGGCGGGCGGCGGTGGAAAGGGCATGCGCGTGGTCGCCCATGAGAGCGAGTTGAAGAGCGCCATGCGCAGTGCGCCGAGCGAAGCGGAACGGGCCTTCGGTTCCGGCGAAGTGTACCTGGAGAAACTGATCGAGCGTCCGCGGCATATCGAAGTGCAAGTGCTCGGAGATGAGCACGGACATCTGATTCACCTGGGCGAGCGAGAATGTTCTATTCAGCGCCGGCATCAAAAGGTTATTGAAGAATGCCCGTCACCGCTGGTGCTCGCACGGCCGGAGCTGCGCGAAGAAATTGGGGAAGCGGCTCTACGCATTGCGCGAGCGGCCCATTATTCCAACGCCGGGACGCTCGAGTTCCTCGCCGACCAGGAGGGGCGGTTCTATTTCCTCGAGATGAATACACGGCTGCAGGTGGAACATCCGGTCACCGAGTGGGTCACCGGCCTCGATCTCGTCCGTTGGCAGATCCGCATCGCCGCCGGGGAGCCTCTGACGCTGAAGCAGAATGAAATCCGATGGACGGGCTCGGCCATCGAGTGCCGCGTTTACGCCGAAGACCCTGAGAACAATTTCTTTCCCAGCCCGGGAACCATTCTTCAGTATGCGGAACCCACTGGTCCGGGGATCCGGGTGGATGGCGCCGTATATGCCGGGTGGACTGTGCCCATCGATTACGATCCGCTGCTCGCCAAGCTTTCGGTTTGGGGCGAGTCACGCTTGGCTTCGATTCAGCGCATGCGCCGCGCACTCGCCGAGTATCGTGTACTGGGAATCACGACTAATCTCGGGTTATTCGAGCGCATTATGGCCGACGAAGGCTTCTCTCGCGGCGAGCTGCACACCAGCTTCCTCGATGAGTTCATGAGACATGCTCCACAACCGGTCTCCGATGAAGCCCAAGTTGTCGCCGGTATGCTGGCTGCCGCCCAAAATGGATTCGCGCGGCCGCGGGAGCGTGAACACGTCTCCTCGCCTGACAGTACCTGGAGAATCGAAGGCAGGCGAGGACTTCTTCGTTGAAGCTGCGCGTTGCCGTGGACGGTCAAGACTACACACTGGATCTGCAACAGAATGGCGCGGATTCCGAATACAGGCTGGATGGCGTGGTGCAAGCTTCCGGTAGCGCTTCGATCAGCGAGATCACCCCGGGCGTTTTCTCCGTGCTGCTAGGCGCGCGCAGCTTCCTGGTGCATATCGCGCGTAAGGGCGAGGATCTGGAAGTCTGGACGGGAACCGAGCGCCACAGAGTTTCGATTACTGACGCCAGGGACCGCTCGGCCGGAGGCAAGAAGGTTTCCACTGCCGGTCCGATGGAAATTCGCGCGCTGATGCCGGGGAAAGTGGTCAAACTACTGGCGCGTCCGGGTGATCAGGTTCAAGCCGGGCAGGGCGTCATCGTGGTCGAAGCCATGAAGATGCAGAACGAAATGAAAGCGCCCAAGGACGGAACTGTATCGAAGATTCTGGTTGAGGAAGGCGCCACGGTGATCGCGGGTGAGACATTGATCGTGATCGAGTAAGGCGCTAAAGCGAAGGTAGAGCGACCGGCGTATGGCAAAGGCGAACTGTAAATTATGCGGCGGCACGGGCTGGGTGGTCGCCGAGAACGAGGGCCTCTCGGCGGCGGATCGATGCTCGTGCGTCGCCGAGAGCCGCGCCGAGGAACTGGAAGCGCGCGCACAAATCCCAAAGAATTACCAGCGCGCGTCGTTCGATAATTTCTCCGTTCCTCAAAACAACCCTGTTACCGAACGCAGCCTGAGGAGCGCGATCTTCGAGGTAAACGGGTATGCCAACAATTTCCCGTTCAGTACGGGAAAAAATGGCGTGCTACTGGTCGGGCCTCCTGGAGTGGGGAAGACACACCTGGCCGTTGCCGCGCTGCGGGCGCTCATCTCCCGCGGCTACGAGGGGATCT
>JAVKSW010000064.1:0-10067 GCA_039583505.1 Bryobacteraceae bacterium
ACGCTGAGCTTTGTTGCGCTGGCGAGATCCTTGAGCGACCAATCGCGTTCGACTCGCAGCAGCTTGATTCTGTGCCCGAGCCGCTCTCGCAGACGGTCCTGCAGTGTTCGGCCGAGGCTGAACTTTTCCACTGCGTTCTGCAGCACCTGCCGCAATTGCACGAGCGAAAAAGGCTTGGTCAGATAGTCGAAAATGCGCAGCTTGAATGTGGCGCGCATATCTTCGAGCGAAGGATACCCCGTCACCACTACGATGCACAGATCCGGCCAGCGCGTAAGCAGTTGCTCAACCACCGTGTCGCCGGTCGCATCGCCCATCTTCATATCGAGGAGCACAATGTCCGGCAGGCGCGCTTCGGCGGACGAAAATAGCTCCTCTGGCTGGGCGAAAGTGCGAACCAAATACTTTCCCTCATCGCGGAGCAGATCCTCAATGTAATTTCGGAAATCGACGTCGTCGTCAAGCACTGCGACATCCACGAGGCCCGCCGAAAGTTCTACTGTTTCAGCCATACCGCTATGCTGCCGATCCACAGGCTGCCTCGGGAAGCATCACCTCCAGGCACGCTCCGCCTTCCGGCCGGTTTGCGGCTGAGATGGTCCCGCCGTGCTGAGCC
Organism: Bryobacteraceae bacterium; assembly: GCA_039583505.1. Lineage (GTDB taxonomy): Bacteria > Acidobacteriota > Terriglobia > Bryobacterales > Bryobacteraceae > Bog-105. The sequence continues at coordinate 617 of JAVKSW010000064.1, forward strand.
ACGATCCCTTCCGCCACAGTGAGGCCCAAGCCCGTTCCGCGCGCGTCGAGCCGCGTACTCACAAACGTCTCGAATACGTTCGGCAGGATATGCGCAGGAATTCCCGGTCCGTCATCGAGAATCGTGCAAGCGATCCACCGCTGGCCAACTCGCTGCAGATGTTTCGTTTCCACACGTATATTGCCGTTGTTCGATACCGCGAGCAAAGCGTTTCGCAAAAGATTTACAAATACCTGAATCAGCCGGTCAGGGTTGCCCACCACCAGGTCATTCGGCCCGACATGGTTCGCAAAGCTCACAGCCGAGGCCTTTTCATCGATTGCCACCATGTTCCAGCTCTCGTCGACGATCGCCCGCAACGCCACTGCTACGGTTTCCTGTTTGCGTACGCGCGCGAAATCCACCAGGCCTTCGCTGATCTTCCGCAGGCGTTGGGTTACACGCAACATTCGAGCCAGCCGCTCCAGTGTCTGGGTGTCGCGCGTGGTCTCCAGTAGCTTTTCAATCGATCCCTGTAGCACTGCCAAGGGCGTATTCAATTCGTGTGCAACGCTCGTGCTTAACAGGCCGAGACTCACCAGGCGGTCTTGCTCCTCGAGTCGTTTAAGCGCGCCTGCTAAGTCATCTTCGTGTTGCCGGAGTTGGGCGACCGTGGCATTTCGCGATCGCATGATTTGCCCGATTTCATCATTGAAGATAAATCTCTGGTCGATCATCTCGTGTTCGCGGTCGTCCTGCTGGGTCGCACTGTCTGCGTTCAGCATCAACTTCAAAGGGTGATAGACATACTGCGGCATGATGATAAATTCCAGCACCACGATCGACAGAACGTAGATGGTTCCAAGTGCCACAAACAAGCTGATGCGAGCCTGTCTCAGAGCCGAGACGTAAAACTGCGATGGCAGAGTCACCCGCCGGTACTGACCGGGAACTTTGTCGTTACGGAAAAGCGTATCGTCGTTTTGCCGCCAGATCCCGGCGGGATGCCGTTGCAGAAATGTCGAGCCTTCAGCAGAGAGGCCCAACTCACTTCCGGAACCTTGCCGTAATTCGTACGCGCTGAGATCGCCTGACGAATGGTCGCTGTTCATCTGCAGCTTAGAGGAGAACATCTGAGTCACCACCCGGAATTCCCGCTCGCGAGCAGCGGCCAGATGATCCGCGAACAGAGGAATGAGTGAGAGATAGACGGAGACAGCAAGCACCAGAAAAAACAGGTTGTGCAATACCGCAAGCTTTTGCCGCACTTTTAACCCGCCGAAACCGCGGAATAGCAGTCTGGGCGGCCGCGCGGCCTTAGAGTTGCTGAGGCGCAAGTTCTGTGCTGCGCTCAATCTCTTGCTCCTTATACTGCAACTGGTACAGCTTCCAATAGATCCCGCGTCGCGCCAGCAGCTCCTGATGCGTGCCCATCTCTCGCAATTGCGCCTTGTGCATCACGATGATGCGATCCGCACGCTGTATGGTCGAAAGCCGATGTGCGATGACGAGCGAGGTGCGGTTCGATACCAGGCGGGTCAGCGCCTCTCGAACGCGCAACTCCGTTTCCGTGTCTACGCTTGAGGTGGCTTCGTCCAAAATCAGAATGCGGGGAGCATGTGCAAGCGCTCGTGCGAAACTGATCAGCTGTTTCTGACCGGTTGAAAATCCAGTTCCGCGTTCGCGGACAGGAGTATCGAACCGGTCGGGCAGCTCTTCCACGAAATCGAGCAAATTCACTTGCTCCGCTGCCTGCTGTACCTGCGCTGGCGTAATCGACTTCGTGCCCAGCCGGATGTTGGTCCCGACCGTTCCCGTGAACAGATACGAATCTTGTAGCACGACGCCAAATTGTTGCCGAAGCTCCATCAAATCGAAGTTTCGGACGTCGATCCCGCCGATCCGGATGGCCCCTCGCTGCACGTCGTAGAAGCGCAGCAAAAGATTCGTCAGTGTGGTTTTTCCCGCCCCGGTATGCCCCACGACGGCGATCGTTTCAGCCGGCGCCACCCGGAAGCTGACGTCGCGCAGCACCCAGTCCTCATCGTTGTAGGCAAACCAGACGTGCTCGAACTCGATATCGACTGCGCCCTCTGGAAACCGCACGGCTCGCGCCGGGGAGACGATATTCGCGTTCGTGTCCAGCAGCTTGAAGATGCGCTCCGAAGCTGCCATTGCGCCTTGCAGGATGTTGTACTTGTCGCTGAGATCCTGGATGGGCCGAAAGAACCGCAGGCCATATTGGAAGAATGCAACCAGAATGCCGAGAGTCAGCGCACCATCCCGAATTCGAACGCCGCCGTAAGCGAGCAGCAACGCAAGTGCCAGCATCCCGAGGAATTCGACGACCGGATAAAACCAACCATACGCAGTAATCGAGTCCTTGAAAGCCAGCATGTGGTCCCGGTTGATTTTTTCGAACTCTCGCTTGCTTCGCTCTTCACGATTGAAAAGCTGCAGCACGGCGATGCCGGCAACGTGCTCTTGCAGATATGCGTTAATTTTGGCAATAGCCACGCGTATCCGCCGGTAACTTTGCGACGCTGTGCGCCGAAACTGCACGGTAACCAGCACAACAATCGGCATTACCGCCAGCATCAGGCCCGTCATCCCCGGGCTCAAACGGAGCATCGCGACGATGACGAACGACAGCATCAGAATATCGCCAATTATCGTCACCAATCCCGACGCAAAGAGATCGTTCAGAACATCCACGTCCGTCGTCACCCGCGTGACTAACCGGCCCACCGGGTTTTTATCGAGATACCCGATATCGAGAGTTTGCAAATGCGCCATCAATTGCCGGCGCAGGTCGAACATCGCTTTTTGTCCTGTCCATTGCATCAGGTAGGTTTGCCCGAAATCGAACAAAAAACCGAGCAGCACGACCGCAAGATATACGCCCGCCAATTGGGAGAGACCGGTCCATGGATTGTGCGACAGCCATGCATCAACGAACGGAAAGGTTTGCGAATGCTTGGTTGGGACGAGATACCGATCGACCGCTAATTTAGTCAGCAGCGGTCCGATAATCTGGAGAAGGGAATCGACCAGTAGCAATACCAAGGAGACCGCCACTACCGCTCGATAGGGCTTCATGTACACCAGGAGCCGGCGCATCAAGCGCGAATCGTAAGCTTTGCCGAGTACCTCTTCTTCCAAGTGTCGTTATCCTCGTTGCTTAGGGTCTGCTTGTGTATCTTAGACAGACAGCAGCCCGTAAATATCAGACTAACCCACCATCGGAAAGCTCACGTTTCTGATCGAACTCCTTCATGAACGGCCTCGTTCTCGTCGATAAACCTTCCGGTTGCACAAGCCACGACGTGGTCAATCGTTGGCGCAAATTGGCCAATACAAGGCGTGTTGGTCATCTCGGAACACTCGATCCGATGGCCACCGGTCTGCTGGCACTCATTACTGGAACCGCAACGCGGCTGGCGCAGTTCTTCGAAAGAACCGAAAAAACCTACCTCGCGGAGATTACCTTCGGTGTTGTCTCCGACACCTTCGATGCGGACGGGCAGATAACCGAAACTGCGGTTCCGCCGCCCGTTGACCCCCATCGGGTTCATTCCGCTCTGGAGCATTTTCGTGGAAAGTTTATGCAGGTACCGCCCTCCGTGTCCGCGAAGAAGATCGACGGCGTGCCCGCGTATAAGCTGGCCCGAAGACAGGTTCCTGTTGAATTGAAACCCGTCGAAGTAGAAATCACGCAGCTTCTCGTCGAAATTCTGACGGCGAACAAGATCGTGCTCCGGATCAGTTGCTCCGCCGGAACATACATCCGCAGTCTGGCTCACGACTTGGGCCAGTTGCTCGGGTGCGGAGCCTTGCTGAGTCGCTTGCGCCGTACGCAGCTCGGTGAATTCAACGTCGAACAAGCGAGAACCGTCGAAGCATTGGACGCCCTGAAAGCGGCGGGCCGGCTCTCCGAGGCGGTTATCCCGTCCGGGCGCTTACTGACTCAATTCCCGGCTGAGTACGTCGACACTTCAACGGAAGCGCAGATTCGTCACGGCCGCGACTTTCGAACCTCGCCGTTCATCGTTCGCCCCGGGGCCCCCTTTGTCCGCGCGCTCTCTCATTCCGGTGAGCTGATTGCCATCGGCGAACTGAAAATACCGAATGTGTATCACCCAAGTACCGTTCTGTAACCGCTCACGTCCAGCGCCCAAGATGTGCTACATAGGTAAAGTCGTCCCACGCCCAATCATGCGGTTTACAGCAGCGCTCCTTGCCGCTCTGCTTCTCGCGAGCGGGTCCATGCTCGCGCAGTCCACCAATACTTCGACACCGCCGACGCAACCGGGCCATGCGCAACAGCCACTGCCCAAACCGCAATTTTTCGGGGGCACTGTGACTGCGCTTTCCGAACAGCAGATTACCGTTTCACACGCTCCAGTGGGACGTTCTACCGAGCGACGGACATTCCTCATCAACTTGAAAACGAAAATGAACAAGTCCGCTCTTAAATTGAGATCACGCGTGACTGTCCGCTATCAGCACCTGCCCGGTGGCGATGTGGCTCTCGAAATTTTACTCCAGCCCCGTTCCCGGCGCGCGTCGAAGCTGTCGTAATCAATTACGAAAATCTAAGAACGGCCGTTCTTCCGTTCGCGGCGCTTTCTAACCCACCCGGGTTTCTCCACCTGACGCGCTCGCCCCAGAGCCAGCGACTTGGATTGTACGTCTTCGGTGATTGTCGACCCGGCGGCGATGTACGCCCCTTCTGCTATGGTCAATGGCGCAACGAGCGTCGCGTTGCTTCCCACAAAAACGCCGTCATCGATGGTTGTTCGGTGTTTCTTTTCACCGTCGTAGTTGCATGTGATCGTTCCAGCCCCAACATTCACGTTGCGGCCGATGGCCGCGTCACCCAAATAGGCGAGGTGGCTTGCTTTCGAGCCTGCTCCCAATCTTGTATTTTTCAGCTCCACGAAATTCCCGATGTGCGTGCGTTCCCCCGCTTCGGCATTCAATCTCAACCGGGCAAACGGGCCGACGGTGGCATCTGCTGCTATGACGGACGCATCGGCGACCACATAAGGCAGAATGGTTACTCCGTCTGCAATCGCGCAGTCCTGCAAAACCGCGCCCGTTCCAATCCGGCAGTTTGACCCGATTCGCGTTCGCCCTCGCAGTTGAACATTCGATTGCACCAGCGAATCCGGCCCAATTTCCACGTCGACGTCGATGCTGACCGTCTCCGGATATTCGATAGTCACGCCCGCCAGCATCAGCTCATTCGTTTTCCTGGTCCGCAAAATTCGATCCGCTGCCGCCAACTCCACTCGCGTATTAATGCCTAGCAATTCCGTTTCATCTTCAATCAACAGAGGCGCCACTGAGTGACCATGGCGAGTCAGAATTTCGACCATATCGGTGAGGTAATACTCTTTCGCAGGGTTGTTCGGCGTCACCTCGCCGATGTGTTGCCAGAACAATAGCGCGTCAAAGCAATACACGCCCGGATTGATCTCCCGAATCTTCAGTTGTTCCTCGGTCGCGGCCTTCTGCTCGACGATCGCGGCGATCGTTCCGTGGCTATCGCGCAAAATCCGGCCGTATCCGGTCGGGTCCGCAAGTTCGGTTGTCACAATCGCACCGCTCACACGCCTTCCGCTCTGGAACGCAACCAGAGCTTCGAGCGTGGCGGGCTTCAGCAAAGGTCCATCGCCGTTCAGCACAACGAGCTCACCATTGTCCGCCTCGACCGCATCCCGCGCGCACAAAACCGCGTGGCCGGTCCCCTTCTGCTCACTCTGCTCGGCAAACTGGATGCCCGGCACTTTGACGCTTTTGCGAACGTTCTCGGCTTGATGCCCCACCACGACGACGATGCGTTCCGGCGCGGCAATTTCGAGCGCTGCCCGGATTACGTGGTTCAGCAATGTGTCGCCTCCGGCCTCGTGCAGCACCTTGGCGTGCTTCGATTTCATGCGCGTTCCCAGCCCGGCGGCGAGAATCACGACCGTTACCTTGTCTTTCATCTAAATCGTCGCCGTTGGCTCGCGAGCGCTTGCTTTCGAACCTGGTGTGCGCGGGAACGGCTGGCAAGGTCGATTACGACCTCCGCAACCGCCGCGGAATTGTGCCGCACCTTGCGGCCCACCAGTTCGGCATCCCCGACCAGATCGGCTGTTACCACCTTGACGCCGATTTCCGCCAGGCGCTCAAAGTCGTTGTCAACCGGTTTCACGTGAGCTCTCGCGTACTTTCGTTTCAGGGTCGCCGGAATGGACCCGGTATTCAACACCACGCAATCCAGCAGCGCGCGGCCGGCGTGTGCGTGTATCGCCGCGATATGCTGCGACGCTGAGAAGTTGATCGTCTCGCCCGGTTGCCACATCAGATTCACGAAGTAAACTTTCAGGGCAGGGGAGCGCTCAATGGCTTCGGCAATCCCGTTTACCAAGAGGTTCGGGATCACGCTTGTGTAGAGCGACCCCGGCCCTAACGTGATGAGGTCGGCCTTCGCTATCGCCTCCAGCGCGTCCGGCAGCGGCTTGCAACTTTGCGGCTGCAATCGAATCCTCCTGATGGCACGCCGGCTCTTGCTGATCTTACTCTCACCGCGAACCACGCTGCGGTCTTCGAGCACAGCTTCAAGCGTTACATTTGCCGAGGTGGCCGGGAAGATCCGTCCCCGGATCGCCAGAATTTCGGAGGATAGCTGCACTGCATGGGCGAAGTCTCCCGTAATCTGGTGCATCGCCGTCAGAAACAGATTTCCGAAGCTGTGTCCCTTTAGCCCGCGACCGCTGGCAAATCGGAATTGAAAGAGCTGCGAAAGCAGGTCCTCGTCTTCCGACAGCGCGGTCATACAGTTTCGAATATCGCCGGGCGGAAGAATATCGAAATCGCGCCGCAGCCGCCCGGAACTACCGCCGTCGTCGGTGACTGTCACTACTGCGGCAATCTCAACCGCCGGACTTCCTGCTGCCGGGCTCTCCTGTACCCCGCGCGCGTGCTTCTTCAATCCCGATAATAGGGTCGAAAGCCCCGTGCCGCCGCCAATCGAAACAATGCGCAGCGGACTTTTTAGAAGGCTCCTTTGGTGCGGTGAGACGCGGGTCAGACTCGACATGGCCCAGTCGCTTAAGCATCTCACGACATCGCCATAAGACGGAATGGCTTAGTCGCCCTCGCCTTAGCCCTGATTGCGGTGAAAGAAAATTCCGTTAGCGGCGCTTCCGAGGTTTCTCTTCCTCGTCGTCGTAAACCGGAACCGTGTCCAGATCCTCCGATTCGAAAACCTGACCGCAGTCCAGACAGCGGACATAATCGACGCCGTCTCGACGATAGAGGAACTCGGTTCGCTCGTGCTGACATCCCTGCATAGCGAAATAACACCTATTCTAGACTGACCCCCATGACTGTCAAGTACCCCATCGGTTAACACAGTAACTCTCGATGAACCTGCCGAGTACCGGTCTGTACAATGCAACTAATTCCCGTATCGGTCGTGAGAGTCCCTACCCCTCTCAATTTCAATCCGCAAGCACCCGATCTCGCAGAGCAACTCGCAGCTCTCGCGCCTGGCTCCGGAATTTACGTGCTGCAGTCAATTGGCAAGCCACCGCATGTGGGTTGGTCGGTCAACCTGCGAAAACGTTTACTCCGGCTACTCGTTTCATCCTATACCGTGACTCCCGACTTCACCCCTAATGGGGGCGTTACAAAGGGCGTGATCGCAAATCTTCGCCATAACTTGGAGGCAGTCGAATGCTGGCCGACGGGATCGAAGCTGGAAACCTCTCTGGTTCTTTACCAGCTCACCAGGGCCTATTTCCCCACAGATTATCTCTTCAGGTTGCGCCTGCGGATGCCCTGGTTTGTCGGGCTAATCGAAGCGGATGCCTTCCCGCGCCTGAACGTGGTGAATCGCATTCCGCGCAAATCCACCTCTCTGTTCGGCCCTTTTGCCAGCCGCGATTTGGCCCAGCATTATCACGACGAGGTTCTGGGCCTTTTCCAGATCCGCCGGTGTACCGACGTTCTGGCCCCGACGCCGGAGCATCCCGGCTGTATCTACGGCGAAATGAACCAATGCCTTCGACCCTGCCGGTGCGTCGTTACCGCGGAAGAATATAGAACCGAGGTGCGCCGGGTCGCCGACTTTTTAGCCACGAACGGGAAAAGCCCCATCGCCGCTCTTTCGGGGGCACGCGAGCGTGCGGTCGAACAGACCGATTTCGAACAGGCCGCCCAGATTCACAAGCGAATTGAAAAGATGAATACGGCAGCCGGCGTGCGAGATGGAATCGTCACGGACGTTCATCAATTCAATGGCGTGGCGCTCACACGCGCCGTCGAGCCGCGCCATTTCCGGCTGTGGCCCATGCTCCATGGCTATTGGCAGGACCCGGTCTCGCTCGACTTCTCCGCCGAAGATGCGCCTCGCCAATCCCTGGACCACGAACTGCGTGAGCGGCTCAACCAGGCGCTCGCAAATCCGCAAACCACGGGTAAGCGGCTGGACCATCTCGCCCTCTTCTCGCGTTGGTACTATTCGTCGTGGCGCGATGGGCAGTGGTTCCCGTTCCGCACCCTCGCAGACCTGAACTACCGGCGCCTGGTCCGCGAGATATCGAATCTGGCGAAATCCAATGCGGGGATTACTCGCGGCCGGCGTTGAGTTCGGAACTTCCTATGCACGACTAGCCGTGCTAGTTTGTCCTCATGCCCGCCAACGAAGAAGTTGAAGAACATATCCACCACGCAGCGAACCCGTTTGACAAAACCGTCGCTGGAACTATGGCGATCATCGCCGCCCTTCTCGCCGTGGTCTCGGTCTTAGGGCAGCACTTCAACACGGAAGAGCTGCTTAAACAGCAGCAGGCTTCGGACCAATGGGCGTTTTCTCAGGCCAAAGATATCCGGCGATATACCGCGCAGATCACCCTGGATGCACTCGCGTCTATCAAGGCGGACCCCCGCTTGATCGCCAAATATGCTCAGGACAGTAATCGATACAAGAAACAGCACGACGATATTCAAAATGAGGCGCGTGGTTTCGAGAAAGAAAGAGACCAAAGCGGCAGGATGGCCACCCGCTTCCATTTCGGCGAGGTCTTCCTCGAAGTCGCTATTGTCTTGTCCTCGCTCGCGATCCTTACCAAAGCCCGGCCCCTGTTCTTCGGCGGCGTCGCCTCGGCGCTGATAGGTATCATTCTGTCCGCGACTGCCTGGGCCTTTTAGACTTTCTCTGAGTTGATTCTTTTGAAATGGCTCAGTGCTGCGGAACACCGTTGCGGTGGTGCGCAGCCATGGGAGCAATGTCTGCCAACTGCTCCAAGCTCTTTTCCGGCAGCGAAATAGAGGCGTGAAGCGCATCTCCATCCGTCTGTAGCGTCATCTGGTCCACCGCAGAAGCCAGAATGTCTCCCGCCGGACCCTTGTCTCGGCTCATTTGCGCCATGCTTCCCACGAAGCGAATCACATCGGCAAGCGATTGGGCGTCCTTCGC
>JAVKSW010000065.1:0-9926 GCA_039583505.1 Bryobacteraceae bacterium
TTCATCTTCTTTAGCAAAGATACCAGCGACTTAGGAACAGGGTCGCGAATCCGCAGAGAATAATGAGAGAGAAGTAATGAGAGATTTAGCCGCTCGTATCGCGGCGTGGTTTCAGGCGAGCCGGCGACGGCTGCACGGCTGCATTCCGGCTTCGGTAAGAGGCATTTTCAGGCGCGCCGGATATTTCCTGCCAAATCGCGAAGCGCAGGAATACAAGACCTGGATGGCTCAACACTTGAAGGTGCGCGCGTCTTCCTATGACGAGCCGCTCGAGAACGGTCTTCTGTCGGTCCTAACGCCGGTTTGGGACGGCAGTCCCGTTCGGTACCTGAAAACGCTGGCGAATTCGCTGGTCGCGCAAAATCGAGACGCGGCTTGTGAGTGGGTCATCCTCGACAATGGCTCCTCTCAACCCGGTATTCGCTCCTATCTCAACGAGCTGACCCAGCATCACTGGATCAGACTGCAGCGTTTCGATAGAAATGCCGGAATAGTGGACGGACTACGCGATTGCCTTACACGCGCGACGGGACGCTACGTCCTACCCGTGGATGCGGACGATTACTTGTATCCCGACGCGCTGCGAGTGGTCACATCATTCATCCGCCGCACCGGTTATCCGCCACTGCTGTATACGGATGAGGACAAGATCATTGGGAGCAGATTTTATCAACCGTACCTGAAACCCGATTGGGATCCGGTTCTGTTTCTGAATTCGGCTTACATCGCGCATTTAGGTGTGATCGATCGTCAGAAAGCATTAGCGCTGGGCGCCTACGAAGATCCACAGACGGAAGGCAGCCCCGACTGGGATGTTTTCATGCGCTTTATGATGGCCGGTTACGGTCCGGTCCACATTCCCGAAGTGGTGTACAGCTGGCGTTCGCACGCGCGATCTACCGCGGATGATGCAGCGAGCAAACCGTACGTCCATTCCTCGCAAAAGGCGGTGCTGCAGCGGTTTTTGAACGCGCAGTCCGATCCCCCGAAGTTCAAGATTGAATACAGTCCTTTACTGGGAGGCGCGGCTCACTGGCATTTTGCGCGCCAGCACCATGATCCAAAGCCATTCGTTTCTGTCGTTCTCTGCCACGGTTCGTGCGCGGCGGCGAGGAATGGGAACGCAAGTGGAACAAGTTCGCCGGAAACCAGAACTGTTCACATTGCCGCGACGGAGAACCCCCAAGCCTTGCTGTCTATTGCACGCGAGGCGGCGCTCCAACAGGGCTTCCTTCGTTTCCTAGGAGGCGACGTTCAGACGGACGATTCCGACTGGGCATGGGAAGCACTTGGCTTATCTGAGCTTCATCCGGACACGGCAATGATTGGCGGCCGGATTCGTAACCCAGGCGGTGTCATCACAGAGGCCGGGCGGCATTTTGGATTCCGCGGAGTTTGCGGTTGCCCGAACCGGGGCAGATCCTTTCAGGACGCCGGTTATTTCGCGCAGATGTGGAAACAACAGTCGGTCAGTGCTGTGTCCAGCCAGTTCGCGATCATCGAAGCAGAGTTTTTGCTACAGGTTTTGCGCAATCTTCCTCCGCAGGCATCGCTAGCATTCCTGGGCGCCTGGGCTGGCGCGCACGCACTCCGAATCGGGCGGCGTGTCGTGTATTCGCCGTTTCTCGGCGGAGTCTCGGACCTCGATTGGGAGACTCTTATCAGCCCTGCCGAAAAATCTCTGTTCGGCGAGAGGAACCGAGACATCATTCCCGACCGGCGGTTCTACTCTCGTTATTTCTCGCTGGAAGAGCCGTTCGCATTAGAGCCTGAGACTACAGCTCAAGTGTGGGACGCTGTTCTACACTGAGGCTTGCCTCGCAAGCTTGGGCAACATTTTCTCGTCCGTGACGCGACTCTGGAACGGCTTGCCGCTGCGGCTTGTGGCGATCACACCCCGCAGGTTATAGAGATCGGACCCGGGCGCGGAGCGCTGACGCGTCATCTTCTGCCCCGAACCGACGAGGTGCAGGCGATCGAGCTGGACGCTTCTCTTGTGGAGTATCTCGACAGGAAATTCGCGGCCGAAGCGAAACTGCATGTTCACGGTGCGGATGTGCTGGCGATCGATTTGGCAAAGTGGGGGCCGGCTGTCATCACCGGCAATTTGCCTTACTACATTACGTCACCGATAATTGCAAGATTCCTCAGTCTGGATAATCGCTTCCGCACCGCGGTCTTTCTCGTGCAACGGGAAGTCGCCGAGCGATTGGTCGCTCATTCGGGAACGCGCGCGTACGGCTACCTGTCGGTGGCGAGCCAGTTGGTTTGTGACGTGGAACTCGTCTTCCGTGTACCGGCCGCAGCGTTCGTTCCACCTCCCAGGGTTGATTCGGCGGCGGTACGGTTCCGGCGCAGGACAGAAGTTCACAGCAATCTGAATGAGCTGCTTGCGTTCGTCGGTCATTGCTTTATGCACAAACGGAAAACCTTGCGGAACAACTTGCGTCCGTTTTATGGCGACTCTATCGATTGTTTCCCAGAGGCAGGACTGCGCGCGGAACAGCTCGAGCTGGAGCGGTTTGTAGACTTGCATTCGCGATTGCCCGTCGCGCAGAATTCTTAAGAACCTTCTGTACACTGAGACTTCATGATTCGGGCTCGCTTTGCGCCATCGCCAACGGGTTATTTGCACATCGGCAGCGCACGCACTTTCATTTTTAACTGGCTTTACGTTCGCAAGCATCAAGGCACGATGGTGCTGCGCATCGATGATACGGACGCGGACCGGAATACAGAAGCGTCGCTCAACTCCATCTACGAGGGACTGAACTGGTTAGGCTTGAGCTGGGACGAGTTTCACCGGCAATCGGAACGCCTCGAGGTACACCGCAAGATCGCGTACAACCTGCTGGAACGGGGATTTGCCTATCGGGACTTTGCGCCTGCGGCAGCAGATTTGGAGGACAGGCCTCACGCTGAGGGTCCATGGTTATGCAATCCCGAGATGCGGGGGTTGTCCAAGGAAGAGAGCGACCGGCGGGCTGCGGCGGGCGAGCCGTTCGTAGTGCGCTTTCGCGTCCAGCGCGAACCCGCGTATGAAATAGCGTTTGCCGACGAAGTATACGGGCCGCAATCGAAGCTCACCGCCGACATCGAAGATTTTGCACTGCTCCGCAGCAACGGAATGCCTACGTATCATCTCGCTTCTTGCGCCGACGATATTGAGCTGAAGATTACGCATGTGATTCGCGGGCAGGACCATCTTTCGAATACCTTTAAACACATTTTGATCTTCCAAGCGGCAGGAAGCTATCTTCCGCGGTTCGCGCACTTGCCATTGTTGACTGCTCCCGACGGATCGAAACTCTCGAAGCGCAGACACGGCCCTGTAGTGAGCGTCACGACCTATCGCGATCAAGGATTTCTGGCACTGGCATACATCAACTTCCTGTGCCTGCTCGGCTGGTCTCCCAAAGACAATCGCGAGCAGATGACACTGTTCGAACTGACAAATGCATTCAATTTAGAGGGAGTACACCGAAGCAATGCAGTAGTCAACTTCAGCGAAGCAGATCCCATCGATCCGAAGGCCTTGTGGCTGAATTCGCAACACCTGCGATCCATGCCCGTTGAGACGCTCGCGCCATTGGTCCGTCGAACACTGGAAGATCACGGACTCGCTCCGTACGGAGATGAGGCGTTCTTCCAGCACGCGATCGAGACCATCCGCACTCGTTTTGCGACGCTACTTGATTTTTCAACGAAGGGCCGGGCCTATTTCGCTGACGATTTCCACATTGAGCAGCAGGCGCTTGACAAATTGAACGTACCCGGCGCGCGCGAACTGCTACATGAGCTGGCCAACCGCATCGAGGGTGATCCGCAGTTCACGGATGCAAGCGTGGAAGCGAATTTGCGGAAGCTGGCGGAAGAGCGTGGGGTGAAAGCGGGCGTGCTGATCAACGCGAGCCGCGCCGCCCTCACCGGACAACCGGTGGGTCCGAGTGCGTTTGCCGTGTTCGTTTGTATCGGCCGTGAACGGGTCATAACAAGGCTGCGACAGGTGTAAGCATGCCTCGAGTAATCGTCGGGCTGGGTGGATTGCTCAGCGACAGTGCGTGCTGCATTCTCCGGGAAGGGCACATCGCTTCGGGGGTGGAACAGGCCAAGGTTTCGCGCCAAGACCGGCCCGGCGCCTTTCCTGACGAGGCATTGAAGGTTGCGCGCGAAGTAGCGGGCGTGAAACCGGGCGAAATCGATGCCGTTGCCGTCGCGCGGCCGTTTGCGCTTGGGCCGGAGAGCGCCGCTCAGCTGGAGATACGCGCGCGCTTTCCCGAAAGCGAAGTCATAGTGGTTGAGCACCACCATGCGCATGCGGCATCCGCGTATTACGCCTCGAGCTATCAAGCCGCTTCCGTGTTGAGCATCGATCGGGCGGGCGACTTCCGTTCCGCAGTGCTTTTTCGCGGTGAAAGAAACCAGCTCACTCCGGTTCGCGAACTGTATTTTCCCGATTCGCTGGGCGATGTATTCAATCGCGTGACAGAGTTGCTCGGGTTCGAGCCTCGCGCAGATGAACACAAGGTGCAATGGTTATCCGCGTCGGGCGAAAGCAAATATGTGGGGGTATTTCGGGATTTACTGCACCGTGGCGGGGCGGCATGGCCACAGATCGATCGGGGCTACCTGGATGTGGATCGCTTGACGCAGGGTGGCTTTAGCACGCGCTTCTACACCGCGGTTGGAATTGCGGCCGGCGAGCCGCTCTCCTTTCAAACCAAGGCCGACGTGGCGGCGAGCCTGCAACAGGCCGTAGCCGAGACCGTCGTGGCGATGATCGGAGACGCGGCGAATGTGTGCATCGCAGGAGGCTTGGCGTTGAATGCGTTACTTATTCGTGCGCTCGAGGAGAAATTCGGCCATGTATTCGTTCAGCCGATGAGCGGCAATGCGGGAACGGCGCTTGGCGCGGCTTTACACGTCTGGCATAATTTCTACGGTGAGAATGCGCGTGTGCCGTTCGGCACATTGTGCCTGGGCCCCCGGTATTCACCGGAACAGATCAAGCAGGTACTGGAGAATTGCAAGCTGCGGTTCCGTTTTCTGCTGACGGAGGGCGAACTGATTCAGCAAGCGATTCGCGCGCTCAGCGATCATAAGATCGTCGCGTGGATGCAGGGCCGCATGGAGTTTGGCCCGCGCGCGCTGGGGAATCGCAGCATTCTTGCGTCGCCGCTAAATCCATACTCGACCGAAAACCTGAACGTTTACATCAAGCGGCGTGAAAGTTTTCGGAAGTTCGCGGCCTCGGTACCGGAGGAGTTGGCGAGCCAGTACTTCGAAACCGGCCCGAATGCGCGATATCTTGCGACGGTGGGACGCGCGCGTCCTGAATACCGGAAGACGTTCTGCGCGGCCCTCCTCAACCGGGATTTCATTCGGATACACACAGTCCGCAAGGATGAAAACCCGTTGTACCATGCACTGCTGAGCGCGGCCGGCGAGGCCACCGGGTTGCCCATTCTGTACAACACGAGCTTCAATTTGTTTGGCGATCCTCTGGTCTGTACGCCGCGCGATGCGGTGCGCAGCTTCTACTCTTCGGGAGTCGATGCGCTATTCGCGGGCAGCTTCTATCTCGAGAAATAGAGCTAAGGCATCACAATTTTGTCGAGAGCGATTTCCGCGATAGGATGATAGCCCGGCCGCGCTTTGGCATAGATGGCTCTTGCCGCGCGTTGGCCCTCCGGGGTCGTCATCAATTCCGCATAGAGTGGCTTGATGTATCTTACGCGGCCGACCTCTAGGAGAAACTCTTCGAGGCGCGCATACGCGATCTCATAATCGCTTTCGATACTCAGTAGAAGCCATTCCTGGAGAATCTCAAAATTCCCGGTTTCGGTGAGACGGAATGCACGGTCGAGCTCGCTCATCTGTTCTTTTCGAACAGGCCGGGAGAGCACCTGGAGAAATTCGAGCCATTCCTGTGTTCTCCAAGAGTCCGCGGGAATTGCCGCAGCCGCAATGCGCCCGGACTGCCACTCCTGAGAGAGATTTGCGACACGTTCCAGCCGTTCGGAATGCGCGACGGGAGCACAAGGCGGCAGTCCCGGTTGGTATACCCATTCCGCGATCGGAATGTGTTTGGCTTCAATAGGGTATGCATTCAGCAGTTCGCGTTGCATATAGTCGAGGGCCTGCGTCGTGGTGATGCTTTGGAATGCGAAGTGGTCGAAATACGCTTTCAGGAAGGCGTCGAAGATAGGGCGGCCGAAAACCTGCTCCAGTTGTCGCAGAAGCAACGCGCCTTTGATGTACGGCACGCGAGTGGTCCCTTCATCCGGATCGCGACCGGTTAGATCGATGTGCAGAATCTGGGCACGCTCCGGAAACTCGTTCAGTTCTTTCGAGAGCTCGCGGCGGTCGATCACCTGTTCCATTTCGGCCTGTTCGCGGCCATAGACGGCTTCTTGCACACGGTTCTCGAGGTAAGTCGTGAAACCCTCGTTCAGCCAGAAGTCACTCCAGGTGGCGTTGCTGACCAGGTTTCCCGACCAGGAGTGCGCCAGCTCGTGCGAGATCAGGCTCACCAGACTCTTGTCTCCGGCGATCACTGTAGGCGTGACGAACGTCAGCCGGGGATTTTCCATTCCTCCGAACGGGAAACTGGGCGGAAGAATCAGCAGATCGTAGCGGCCCCAGAGGTAGCGGCCGTAGAGTCTCTCGACGGTGTCAACGAGTTGTTCAGTGTCGGAGAACTCGCGCGCGGCGGGGGCAAGGACGGACGGCTCGGCCCAAACACCAGTTCTTTCGCCTAGCTGAGAGAACTCGAGGTCGCCAATGGCGAGCGCCATCAGATAGGCAGGAATCGGGAGATCCATCCTGAAACTGTACGTGCCATCTTCGAATCCGGCCTGTTCGGCACCCATGAGCGCCGTCAAAAGTGCGGGAACCGCGATACGGGCATCCTAAGTGATGCGGACGCCGGGCGAGTCTTGAATGGGAATCCAGCTGCGGGCGTGAATGGATTGATTCTGACTGAAAAGGAACGGATGCTTCTTTCCCGCGGTTTGCTCGCTGTTCAACCATTGCAAGCCGGTTGCATGCGGTTGGGTGGAATAGCGGATACGAACGGAATTGACGCGTGCGGGCAGATCGATAATGAGCGGCCTGCCCAGAATTGGATCATGGCTACCGATTCGATATTGCAATTCGCGATCAGCGCAACGAACTTCGTGGATGACGAGATCGCGCGTATCGAGGATGAGAGGCGCTTGCGCGTCAAACCGAATGATCCGGAGGGTAGCGGTTCCGGTGAGCTTTCGCTGGTCAAACGACGCGTGTAGATTGAGTGAACAGTGAGTAACGAAAACCTGCGAGGGACGGGAGAACGAGTGACTATCGCGGCCGGGGCTCACGGGGTTTGATTGAAGTAGGAACGAATCCCCTGCTCGGCGAGTCCGAGCGAACGGGCGAGCGATACCTTCGCCACGTTGTATTGAAACTGCGCCGAGATGAGATTTTCATTGGCTTCGGCCACGGTTTGCTGAGCCTGCACGACCTCGACGGTGTTTGTAACGCCGGCCACGAAGCGGTCTCGCGCCTGCTGCAGCGTCTGATTTGCGAGATCCACGTTGCTGCGCGCGACCTCCACCTGATCGCCCGCCGATTTCAGGTCAAGCAGGGCGTTGCGAACCTGGTAATCGATCTGCCCTCGCAGATTCTCGAGTTCATTGTGGCGGTTTCTCAGCTCTGCATTGTTCTGAAGGACATCGGCGCGAATGCGCCCTCCATCGAAAATGTTGAATTGGATGGCTCCCGTAGCCTGGAACACACCGTGAGAATTGCTGAGCAGACGCAAGCCTTCGTCGCCGTAGAAGCCCGATGCAGTCAGCGTCGGATAGCGCTCCGCCTTGGCCGCACGGACGGAAAATTGTGCCGCGAACACTCTCGCTTTCGCGGCCTGATAATCCGGCCGGTTCTCGTAGGCTTTGTGCAAGGCGTCCTCGAGCGACATGGCTCCAAGCGGAACCGAAGGCGAGGGATCCGCAACTGCAAAATCCTGTCCGGTCGGCAAGCCAATGACGCGGCCGAGCGTCAATTTGTCCTTTTCAAACTGATTGGTAACAGCCACAAGCGCCTGCTGACGCTGCTTTAACTCGACTTGCGACCGGAGCACATCAATTCCGATGGCGGTGCCGGCGTCATGCCGGTGCACGGTATTCATGTAAACCGCGTTATCCGCGTCGATTTCGGCTTGCGTCGCGGTAACCCGAGCCGCATCGGCGATGATCTGCAGATATGCGTTTCCAATCGCCTGTACTACCAGGTCTCGCGCATTCTTAACCGACAAAGCCGAGGCTTTCATATCTTCTCTCGAAGCTCTAAAATTGCTTATGGCACTGTAGTCGAACAACGGTATGTTTGCGTTCGCGAGTGCGGCCTGATAGGAGTAGGGACCGACAATGTGCGGGACTGAAAAACCCGGGAAATTGAACAGAAATCCTAGCGCCTGAAGATTGATCTGCTGCTCGGTCATGCTCAACTGACCATTGACGGTCGGCAGCAAACCCGCGAGAGCGCGAAGACGTTCCGCTCGAACCTCGCGGCTAGATTGCTCACTGGTCAACAGCCCGAGGTTGGCCCTCAAACCGCGATTGACCGCACCGCCGAGACTCAACGGAATGGCTGTTGGGGACGCGGTTCCTTGGGGCACGCTCCCCTGGTATGTGGGATCGCCTTGCTGAGGGCTCCCGGTGATCTGGGGTGGAGCGGCAGACCGTTGACTGCCTGACATGCCCGTACTCGACGAGGCCGGATTGCCGGAACCTTGTGCGAGCAAGAGTGCATGCGAGTGGATGAAAGCGGGCACGAGAGCAAATAAGATGGCTCGGAAGGTCACCTTAATCATTCATTTGTCCCGGCATTTGTCCCGCGAGAAGGGAAGGTAAGCTGCTGGCCCACAAGCGTTCGATGCAGGTACGCCGTGTTTTGCACCATCCCGGCGCGAAAATATTTAAGGTCTTAACAAATTCACGAGGCGGAAAGGTGTACTACAGATTGCGTTTCAAGAACGAGCAGATTTCGTAGCCGGTTATGTATTTGAAAGGGAATTCTCCCATCGTGTAATGGCCGCAGGGCAAGACGGACACTTCGTGGTGCCACTTATACTTGCGGGCGCCCTCAATCACCTGACGGGACAAATTCAGCGGGAAGGTGGTGTCGTATCGCGTGTAGATGAATTTCGATTTTTTTTTCTTGCCGCTGAATTGGGCCCAATAGCTGGGCGGGCTGATGCACAGCCAAAGAGTCCGAAGCGTCTCCAAATCGACGGCGCGTTCCAGGCTGTCTCGTATATGGCGGCTCGACAGACCTTCCCAAACGACGTCGGCGAAATAGGTGGAACAGTGATTAAACACGTTCACGCGGACGCGAGAATCGTGTGCACTTGCGAGAAAAGCGTAACAGGAGCCAAGGCTGGTGCCTACAATTCCGAGGTCTCTGAAGCCACGCTGTTCGAGCCAATCGAAGCAGCAGCGAGTGTCTATGACGGCTTGACGGGCAGCGTCGATGGTGCGGCAAATGTTTGAAGAGACCGCATAATCGGCGCGAGTGAGGCCGGCAGGCATGCGCGAATCGTGGTAGGGCAAGCTCAAGCGCAGGGCGCTGATTCCGAGCCGTTGGAGCCCGGCGCAGAGAGCGTTGTGCTGGGGCAGAGTCGCGTTCCAGTGCGGAAGTACAACGACGGCTTTGCGGCCGGCGCGAGCAGGAAACCAGCGTGCGCGGACCAGGTTATTTTCCGGGAATGGGGTCTCGACGGGCGAGCGAAACTCGAGCCAATCCCCGTTGGTTTGAAACTCCGGCGTCCGGTAACCGAAGAATTCTCCGCTGTTTCGAACTGCACACTCGTTCAAGCGCGTGACGTACTCGATCGGGTGTGATCCGTTTAGCGGCACCACGCTCGAGCACGGCCAAGCCTTGCT
>JAVKSW010000066.1:0-9885 GCA_039583505.1 Bryobacteraceae bacterium
GCCACGACGCGATCGGGCGTCGCGCTCACCGTCCACCGCAACAGCTGCCGCCAAAAAGTCTCCTGGCTCATGTCGCTAACCGGCTGCTGCATTCGCCACCGCCAACTGCCGGCCGTCGCGAACACCGCGGTCCGCCCTCGTCCGTAGGTTTCCGTCACGAGCAGCGGCAGGCGACTGCCCCCTGCGTTCACGCGCGCCAGGACCACTGCGCCAGGTTTCGGCGTTCCGGGATCTTGATAGTTCGCCAGATAGGGCAGAACCTCCCAATGTTGAACCGTCTTCTCCGGATCGTCTTCAATCCGGCAGATCAGGCTCTTTTTTCCTGCATCCGTAAGCTCGGCCGCGACGAAGTTGCGCTGGAACGTGTTTCTCCGTTGCGGCAGATTCACGGGAAGCAATTCGGCAAACGGCGCAACGTTGTATCCGCCATCGGAAAGCGCCCAACGTCCGCCCAGGAATAGTAGACCGCCGCCCCTCTTATCCACGAAATCTTTGATCAATTGCTGTTGCGTTGCCGTGAAAAAGCTCGATTCCACGCTGCCGATAATCAGCGCTTGAAAATCAAACAGTTCTTCCGGCTTCGTCGGAAAGCCGTCCGCCAACTCATTCGGGTTCGATATACCCTGGCGATAAATCTTGTTCTGCGTCGTCCGCAGCATCGAAACTACTTGCAAGGCGGGATCGTCTTCCACCGCGCGACGGAGAAACTTATACTCCCACCGCGGCTCGCCTTCGATGTAGAGAATGCGCCGCTTCGAATCGTCCACCGACAGGACGTGAGTCACTTGATTGTTCACGACATTGGTTTCTGCGGCGAGTGGCTCCAGCTTCGCTTCGATATTCTTGACGCCCGCCTTGCCGGCCGTGAACTCAATCGCTTCCACCTGCTGCGCGCCGTCGGCGAGCGTGATGTCGCGGCTCGCCAGCACCGCGCTGTCGCTGCGTAACACCAACCGCGCTCGCTTTCCGCCGAAGCCGTTCTGGCGAATGGTGACCTCTGCTTGCAGACGCGATCCGGCGAGTGCCTTCGCAGGCATGTCCAAGGCGTCTAGTTCCACGTCGTCTGAAAGCTGTTCCTTGCCAAAGCCGACCGTGTTCACCGGTAGACGACGACGCCGCAGTTCGGATAGAGTCGCTAGATCGATTCCGCCCGAGTTATCCGCGCCATCGCTGAGCAGTACCACCGCGCCAATCGGCAGCGTCGCGGCTTCATCGGCGACTTGCCGCAGCCCCTTACCAATCTGCGTCGCTGGTTGCGTCGCGCACAGCTGGTTTGGATCTTGAATCCGATCGATTCCCGCTCCTAAGCGATAGAGGCGAACCTGAAACCGCTTCGCCAGACTTTTTAGCAATCCGGAATTGAGCAGTTTCAGCGCTTCCTGCTGCCGCGAGTCACCCGTGTCCTTGAGCGACATGCTCTCGCTGTCATCAACCACCACCGCCACGATGTTCTGCTGCGGTTTCAATTCCGTTACGCTGATCGCCGGCTCCCATAAAAGAAGCAGCAGTAGCGCGAGCAGCGCCGAATTGAGGCTCCACAGGATAACCGCACGTACACCCCGCATCGACGTCGCCAGTTGCGCCCGGCGTTGCCACATCATCCAGGCAAGCAGACCCGCCGCTGTAGCTATTGCCGCAAGCAGCGCCCACTTCGGCCAGGAGCCCAGCAACACAAAGCTTCCCTTAGAAAACACGCTCGCCGGATATTTGAAAACCAACTGGAACATATCGCTGGCTCAGCGCTCACTCGGTTGACCAGAAACGTTCAATTTCGAAGGGGATGCGAGGATTGCGCTCAGTAGCACCAAGCTCGAAAGTGTCGCAAACAGCACGCCACGGAAGCGCATAAGTTCCTGAGCGCCACGGCAAGAGTCGGCTCATGGCTCTTACCGCTTGCGCCTCGATTGCTGGAGACTGGCTGGCGTCAGAATAGCACGCCATTACCGATCATCTGGTGAAAGGACGAATCCTTCGCAGAGTGCGTTACTGCGGTCTCATCTTGCTAGCACCCACGCGGTCATTATGCTCCCGGCCGTGGTTAAAAGATATTGCCGGCCATCTAACTCGTACGTTGTCGGTGCCGTCTCGACGCGCCCACCCACATTCACGTGCCACAGGGTCTTGCCGGTACGGGGATCAAGCGCCAGCAGATTGTTGGCGGTATCAGCCGTGAAGAGAAGATGCCCGGCCGTCGTCAGTATTCCGGCGCTACCCTCGCCGTCGCCAATCTCGTGTTTCCATCGCACATCGCCCGTCTGATAATCGATCGCTTCCAGCACCGAGTTCGCCCACAGGTTGCGATCGCGTCCCGCCCAGCCCTCGGGCTTCCCTTCGGCGGTCATATAGAAAATGCTCCACAGCCGGCGCGCGCTCACGTAAAACAGCCGCGTTTCCGGATCGAAGCTCGGCGCTAACCAGTTCGTCGCCCCATCGGAACCCGGTGAGACCAGCGTTCCGTCCGGTCTCGGCTCTTTGGCAGGATTCGGAATCGGCTCACCTCGCGAATCGATTCCTTTGGCCCAATCACTCCAAATAAAGGGCGCCGTCAGAATGTGCTCTCCGGTCGTACGATCCAGCACGAAGAAATAGCCGTTCCGGCTCGCTTGTGCCAGCAGCTTTCGATGTACGCCCCGGTATTCGTCATCGAACAGAATGGGAGTTTGAGTGGCGTCCCAATCGTGCGTGTCATGCGGGGAAGCCTGGAAGTGCCAATTCAACTTGCCTGTATCCGGATTGAGCGAAACAATCGAGCAGGTGTATAGGTTTTCGCCTTTTCGCACATCGCCATTCAACACAGGATTGGGATTGCCAATGCCCCAATAAAGCTGGTTCGACTGCGGGTCATACGTTCCTGTCATCCATGTCATCCCGCCGCCGTGCGAGATCGCGTCCGTACCGTGTGGCCAGGTCTCAGCGCCCGGCTCGCCCACGGCCGGCTCGGTGTTCCACTTCCACTCGACGGCGCCGGTGTCCGGTCGAACCGCTTCGAGAAACCCGGGAATATCCGTCACGTCTCCGGACACGCCGACGATCACGTGGTCGCGAATGACGAGAGGCGCCATGGTTGCAAAATAACCAAGCTTGGGATCCGCCAGCTCGATATTCCAATCTACTGACCCGTCTTTCGCATTCAGACAAATCAAATGACAATCCGGAGTCTCGAAGTACAAGCGATCCTTGTACATCCCAACGCCGCGGTTCCCGATATGATCCCCGGTCGACTCGCGATAGTAATGCCAGACGATCCGGCCTGTTCGCGCATCCGCCGCCCACACGTTGTCCGGTGTCGTGAAATAGAGAATCCCGTTTACTTCAAGCGGCGTCGATTTGATGCCGACCGACTGCGGTTGCAACACCCAGGCCAGCGTCAATCCGCTCACGTTCTCCTGGGTGATTTGCGACAAGGGGCTGTATCGCCGCCCCGAGTAATCGCCATTGAAGGTGGGCCAGGCGTTTGACAGCGAACCCAGAAGGGCTTCTGGCTGAAGGCCTTCGTCCGCGGCCCAGGAAACCAATGCAATGGAAGAGAGCGCCAGAGCTGCGGAAACGAGTTTCGCCGTCCTCATTTCAAAGTCTCGAGATAAGCGAACAGATTGTGGACATCGGCATCTGTATATTTGCGCATCAATTCGCGATGTGCCAGCAAGTGATCGTCAATTCGGATTTCCACGTCGGCCACCGGCCATGATCGGTACCATCCATCCTGGCATTTAAGCCCAATGTTGAATTCGTCCTCGTGCAAAACTTCGCCTTGAAACTCCGTTCCATCTCTCAGTTTCACGACTGCGGTCTTCAGCGCCTTCCTGGCCGAGGGATTTAACATACGTTGCTCCAAAGCGAGGGGCGAATATCTTTTTGCGATCCCGGACAGATCACCGCTTACCGAGTGACACTGCGAGCAGTGTCCCGGCCCATCGAAGAACGTTTTGCCTGAGCGTGCGTTTCCGGTAAGGAGCCGGGCGATCGGATAATCGCCCGGTATCCGATTGCTATGCAGCGATTCACTCGCCTGAAGATGAAGGAACGCCACAATATCGGCAATCTCGTCGTCCTTCATCGCCGTAAAGCTCGGCATTCCTTTATCCGGACGGCCGTTGCGAATAAAAGGTCCTAGGAGATTCCCATGGTCGTCGTGAACGACGATTGCGGAACGAACCAGATCGGGCCCGCGAGCGCCTGTCGCATCGTTTCCATGACAAAACCCGCAGCTCGATCTAAATAGAGCTCGACCGCGCGCTGCCTCCGCGGGGTCCTGAGTGCTGTGTTCCCGTGGCAGCGGTGTCGGCTGGTGTTCCTGCGCGCGAATGAACAACGGCCAGCAAATGAATGCGACGAGCAGGAAGCGTTTCGAGGCTCCAATGCGCATACCGCCAGTTTACGTAAGTGGCGCGCTCCCACTTTCCCGGAATGTGAAGAGCTTGCCTTAAGAAGTGGCGCTCTTTTCGATCTCGCTCCACTCCCGATCGTTAAGCTTCAGCCCCGCGGCCGCGACATTCTCCTCGAGATGGCTAACCGAGGACGTTCCAGGAATTGGAAGCATCACTGGCGAGCGGTGCAGCAGCCATGCGAGTGAGAGTTGTGCAACCGATACTCCGTGACGCTTGGCCGCGCCGTCGAGTGGACCACCCCGCGCCGCCAATTTCCCCGCCGCCACGGGAAACCACGGAATGAACGCCAATTGATGTCGTTCGCAATAATTCAGTGAATCTTCGTGCGCCCGATCGCTGAGGTTATAGCGATTTTGCACGCTGACGATCCGAACCGTTTTGCTTGCCTGTTCGATCTCCGCGGGCGAAACTTCCGATAATCCAATGTGCCGGATCTTGCCGGCACTCTGCAGGTCGGCGAGTGCTCCCAACGTCTCCTCAACCGGGACCTTGGGATCGATTCGGTGCAGTTGATACAGGTCGATACGCTCCAGCTTCAGCCGCCGTAAGCTCATTTCGACACACTGCCGCAGGTATTCCGGCCGGCCGACGCTCTCCCACTGATCGGGACCTTGCCGCGTCAGTCCGCCCTTGGTAGCAATCACGAGGTCCCGCGGATAAGGGAAAAGAGTCTCGCCAATCAACCGCTCACTTACCTCAGGCCCGTAAGAATCCGCTGTATCGATGAAATTGACTCCAAGCTCGACAAGGCGACGCAGCACGCGCCGGGCTTCCTCGGGGTTCTTCGGTTCGCCCCAGATCCCTTCGCCCGTAATGCGCATCGCGCCGAATCCCAGCCGGCAGACAGTGAGATCGCCGGCGATGGTGAATGTGCCGCTCGCCTTGGCATCAATTGTTACAGTGCTCATAACCATGCGATTCTGTTGGCCGGCGGGATGATTCGGTCTTCAAATCGGTAAAATCACTTGTTCAGGCCGGCTGCATTGGCAAAGACTCGCCTGTTTCGACGTCGTGGCTGTCGTCGGGGGATGTTTCAGGATTGCCGGATTCGATTTTCTCTACGAATAACCGTACTTGCAGCCGCGCATCTTGCAAGCTGTGTACTACGTAATCTGAACAACCTGACCCCAAGCGCTGTTGCACAGTTTTCGGGTCTGCCGTTGAACCCCACAGCCCGATTACCACCTTCAACCCAGGAAACCGTTGGCGCGCTCTCCGGCACAACGAACGCGCATGATTGATCGCAAAGGGCGGCAATGCCGAAATGAATAGCACGCTCGATTGCGATTGCGTCATCTTGGCGACCATATCCTCGACAAATCCAATCTTGATCGCTTCAGCTCGAAATCCAGCCTGCCCCAGGATCTGGCAAAGCATCGAGCCAACCAACTCATCCGCTTCATCTCGCGCGGGAACGCACGAGATAGAAATCTGCTCCGCTCCCGGAACAACGAATTTCTCCTCCTCGGCGCCCGAGATCATACCGTCGGCTATTTCCTCGATCAGCTCTCGGGTGGTGTCGTAAATCAGTTTCTGCCGTTCGTCGTCGAGCTGGTTATCATGCCGGTCGTGCTCCGCGAGCGACAGGGCAGGGATCAGTACCGAATCGTACATGTCCAGACTCGTTTTCTCCTTTAGATAATCCTCCACTACCTCGCGAGCCTCATCTTCGTCCATCGCAAGCAAGCGTTGATAGTAGCGGGCGTGCGGCGGAAGAACCGGCTCATCACCCAACAGAATGGAAAGAAACTCCAGCTGCGGAACATGTCTGCCCAAGACGAAAAGTAGAACGGTCAGAGGCGTCGAGACCACCAGGCCGATGGGACCCCAGAGTATCGTCCAAAAGGCAGCCGATATTAGAATGGCGAGCGACGAGATGCCCGTCCGCGTCGCATACATTAACGGTTCAACCACACCTGACATGACCAGTTCCACGGCGACAAACAGGCCAAGGCTCAGCAACGGCTGTTTCCAGCCGTCAAAGACCGCAAGCGACAACAGCACCGGGCACAGACCCGCAGTCAGAGTTCCGACGTAGGGGATGAACCGAAGCGCCGCGCCAATCACCCCCCAAAAGGCCGCGTACGGCACGCCGATCAGGAACAACCCAACCCCCAGCAGCAAGCCGAACGCACCGTTCACCAGCGATTGGGTCAGGAGGTATCGGCTGACGCGCGTGGCCGCATCGTCCAGCGTGGTGGTCATCACGTTTATGCGCCCCTGCCCGAATAACCGGAACATGCGGTTGCGAAGATCGCTGCGGCGTAGCAGAATGAACAGCGTGAAAATTGCGACTGCCGCGGCGGTGGCCAGAAAACTAGCTACCGAAATGCTGATAGGGCCAAGCGAATCGAACACACCCGGCTGCTGCTTCACCACTTGGACGGGCACAGGGGACGGTGCGACCGCTTGATTTCGCACAGCGGCTTTGTTAGATGTTTCGGCATTCTGCGGGTTGTTTGGTGCTGTATGTTCCTTTGAGAACTCCGTCTGAATTTGCTGCAGGCTCGCCAGCGCCCGGGCCAATCCCGAACCCGCCGGGTTACGCACCTTCTGCAACTTCGCCTCAATGTTCTGCTGGTAGGACGGCAGCCGGATAGCGATGTCGGCGAGTTGCTGCGCGCCGATCCAAATCATTGCCCCTGCGCCCGCAAAGGTGAGTAGCAGGACCACTGCAACCGAGAGCACGCGCCCGAGCTTCAGCCGTTCCAGCCAGCTCACTGGATGCGCCAGCAGAAAGCTCAACAGGACCGCCAGCGTAAGGGGGATTACAACCTCTTTGCCAAATCGCAGCCCGGCAATCACCGCGACGGCCGTGATCACACGCAGTAGGAGCGATGAATCGGAACGCCGCCTGGGATTGATCGTCGTGGACGCCTCCTGAATGATGGAGCCTTTTACATTGGAAATTGTTGCCAAAACGACTAGTGGTGGCGATCAATCGGGCCGTAATCGCCAGTTTCCCTTACCGGTCCCGCTATCGGCGAATCGAATAAGGCTACATTGCTCTTATGCGCTTCTTCGTATGCGTTCTCCTCGCCGCCGGCGCCTTCGCGCAGGAGCCTAAACGGTTTGTCGTGATAGATGTCGATGTGTTTGACGGCGGGCGCATGTTGCGGGGCGTGAACGTCGCGGTGAGCGATGGGAAGATATTGGCCGTCGGAAAATCCGTCGCACCGACCCCGGGGGCCGACACGATCAACGGCAAAGGCCGGACGCTCCTTCCCGGCTTCGTCGATTCGCACACCCATATGTTCGGCATCGATTCCTTGCGTGAGGCCTCTGTCTTTGGGGTCACCACGGAGCTGGATATGTTCACGGTTGTGAGTGACGCCATGACTCTTCGGAAGGAAATGGAGCAAGGCAAATATCCGGAAGCAGCTCGCTTCAAGACCGCCGGAACCCTTGTCACCGCGCCGCACGGCCACGGGACTGAATACGGCATTCCGATTCCCACCATCTCGAATGCGGAAGAGGCTCAAAGCTTTGTGGACGCCCGCATCGCGGAAGGGTCCGATTACATCAAGATCATCTACGACGACGGCCGCACGTATGGCACAAACATTCCCACGCTCAGCAAGGAAACTCTCGCGGCGGTGATCGAGGCTGCCCATAAGCATCATAAGATGGCCGTTGTCCATATCGGCTCCTATGAAGGCGCGCGCGAGGCTATTACCGCCGGCGCGGACGGTCTCATGCACCTTTTCGTCGATCAGGCGCCAGATGCCGATTTCGGTCAATTCGTCGCCGCCCATCACGCTTTTGTTGTGCCCACGCTGTCCGTGCTCGCTTCCATATGCGGCCGTCATCCTGGTGAAGAATTGCTCGCCGATCCCCGCCTTGCGCCCTATATCGTCCTGCCCGATAGAAGTAACCTGAAAAAATCATTCCCCGTTCGCGCGAACGCGCATGAGAACTACGAGGTGGCTGTTAAAGCCGTCCAGCTTCTGAAAGCGGCGAAAGTTCCCATCCTTGCCGGTACCGACGCGCCTAATCCAGGCACCGCCCACGGCGTCAGTCTGCAAGGCGAACTGAAGTTATTAGTGGATGCGGGGCTGACGCCCGCAGACGCGCTCACTTCCGCTACTTCGTTACCCGCCGCGCGATTCTCCATGCCTGATCGCGGCCGTGTTGCCGAAGGCGAACGCGCGGACCTGTTGCTGGTCCAAGGGGATCCGACAAAAGATATTCTCGCGACACGCGACATCGTCGCGGTCTGGGTAGGCGGCGTGCAGGTCGATCGCGCTGCGTGGAAGACCAGTATTGACAATGCTCTGGATGCGGAAGCGAAGGCCAGAAGCGCTCCCCCTCCGAAGGGCGCGGAAAGCGGGCTCATCAGTGATTTCGAGGATGGCAAGCCGGACACCAAATTCGGCGCCGCCTGGACGCCATCGACCGATGCCATTGCGGGTGGAAAATCCACTGCCCAGTTGTTAATCGCGGACGATGGCGCCGACGGCAGTGCTCATTCGCTGAACGTTAGCCGAGAAATCGTCAAAGCGTTCGCTTATCCGTGGGCGGGAGCCATGTTTATGCCCGGCTCCGCTCCCATGGAGCCCACCAATCTCTCCCATTTCAGCAAGATCACCTTCTGGGCGAAAGGTGACGGGAAACCGGCGCGTCTCATGGTGATGGCCAAAAGCCTCGGCTACATGCCCGCCACCCAGAACTTCACGCCTTCTACCGAGTGGCAGCAGTTTACCTTCGCGCTGAATTCATTCAACGGAATTGCCGGTTCCGACGTGATGGCGTTTATCTTCAGCGGGTCAGCCGAACCGGGACCCTTCCGGTTCCAAATCGACGACGTACGGCTGCAATGAAGAATAGTTAGCGAATCGGCGAGAAGGTCAGTGGCCGTAAGATCACGTTACTGATGTTCACGACGATCTCGGAATCTTTGAGTTGGGGCTGCGAGCTCAGCTTCTTCCACTCGGGATCGCTCCCGAACGCATGCCACAGCTTGTCGCGCGCGTCCAGATCGTCGAAAGACAGCATGTACGTGAGACATGGCTGCTTGGCACCAACTACTGTCTCTCCGAAGAACACCGGCCGCATGCCGAGCCGCTCGAAGATTTGCATCTCGCCGCCATTGAACATACCGATTTTTCGCGCGAGCGTGGTGAAGGTTTGCGATTCGTACGTACGCAGCTCGAAGATCCGCGGTGGGCGCTTTTCCGGCGATTCGGGAATAGCGGCTTCAGGCATGCCGTCGAAGCTGCGCAACAAGCTGCTGTCGATACGCACAAACGGGAGACCGGGACCGGAACCCAGTTTATTCAGTTCGTGTTGATACGGCTCATCGGCCGCAAGCTGGCGAGCAGCTTGCTCCATAGCAGCCAACGATGCGTACTGTGTCAGAGTGACGTAGTACGGACCGTCCGGCCCGATGAAGTTCGAAAAGGCGCCTGCCAGTGTCGCTCCCGCCCTGCCGAGCGCGGGACCCAGGCCGCTTTGCAGGTAGTCCGCTACGCGAGAAGTCTGATCTTCCTTAGTGTTA